>JANNSF010000169.1:0-12860 GCA_031402315.1 bacterium
GCGGTTTGATTACGGAAGAGGCAATCTACGTGGTGGATAAATATCTCACCGATGCCGGAATTTTGGGCTATCGTGAAGTGACATTGCTGCATGGAAAAGGAGATGGGATTCTCCGGAAGAAAATTGGCGAGTTCTTAAAAAACGACAAGCGTGTGGATAAATATCGTCTCGGTCAGTGGGGCGAGGGCGACACCGGTGTCACCGTTGTAACGCTGAGGGATTAAGACTGATGAAGTGGCTTTTGTTCTTATTACCATTTCGGCTTTTAGCTCAAATTCAGTGCGATGCTTCGGTCGACCGTAATGTGATTGAACAGTTTTCCCGATTCCAATTGACCATTACTTTACGCGGCACCAGTCTCAATATCACTTCGCTCCCGCAGATTCCCGAGCTGTCCGGAATGCGTATCGATAGAAACAGCGTCTCGGAGTCCACGCAGATGAGTTTTGTCAATTTCAAAAAATCGGAAGAGCACAGTTTTACCTATGCGATCCAAGCGGAGCAAATCGGGCGCTGGACCATACCACCGATTACAATCTACAACGATGGGCAGCCGCTCTCCACGCACACGATCACGGTAGAAATTATTGCAGCCGGCGATCCTTCTTCCGCCCAAGATCCCGCGAATAAGAAAGTGGAGGCCTTTCTGGAACTGTCCTTCAGTAAAAAGACAGCGGTTTTGGGTGAGCAGATCGTCGCTGAAGTTAACGTTTATTCTAAGCATCCCATTCGAAATTTTAATCCTATTAATTTTCCATCCTTTCGTGGGTTTTGGGCGGAGGATTTTACGCTGCCGCAGAGGATTGAGCCCTCGCGCAAAACCATCGGGGGAAGTACATTTCTGGTCTACACGATTAAGAAGACGGCAATTTTTGGACAACGCGTCGGCACCTTTACGATTGAGCCGTGTGTGATGGAGTTTGAAATAGCAGTACCTCGTCGTACCGGCGGATTTATGGACAATTTTTTTTCACCCTTCAATGATCCGCTGGGTGAAACCGTAACAATACGACTTTCTCCGCCCCCGGAAAATATTTCGATCGGAGATTTGCCACCGGACGCACCGTTGGATTTTTCGGGTCTTGTCGGAAGTTTTGAAATTAAGAATTCGCTGGACCATGATAAGATAAAGGTCGGTGAGGCCATTTCCTATCAAATCGAGATTAGCGGACAAGGGAATATTCGGGAATCAATTCTCCTTAAGAACCCGTTTCCCGGTGTTTTTGAAACATACGATCCAAAAATATCGGACGAAATCAAGATCAAAGGTGAATTATTAGGCGGCAAGAAGGTGATTGAATTTATTGCGATTCCTCGCCAAGAGGGTGAATACGATGTAGCGCCATTTTCACTTTGCTATTTTGATCCGAAGCAGAAAAAATATGTGACGAAAACGGTGAACAAAAAACAATTGAGCGTTTCAAAGGGAGCCCATCCGGCTGAAAGTAGCCCTGTGGTTTCAAAAGTGGATACGGTCCGAGGAAGATCGGAATCCGTCGATCTATTAATCATCAAGGATATCGTTTTTTGGGCGACTGTCGGACTATAACCAATCGGCGGTATCGTAATCATCTGGCTCAATCGAAAGAAGTGGTTGTCGCGCTTATTATATACGCAAAAGCCCCGGGTATTGCCCTCATTAGCTATCGGCATCAAGTCGGCAGAATCCCTGCTGAAGAAAAATCAAGTTCTTCTCTTCTATTCTGAAATTCAGAAACTGCTTATGGATGTCGTGCCTCAAGAGGTCGGCAATATTTCCACGCGGGATACGGCCGAAAAGCATCTCGTTGAAAAGGGAGCCACCGCCGAGTTGATCGCACAATGGAAGTCCGCACTTGAAAAATGCGATCGTGCAAAATATTCGGTTGGAGAAAGTCCGACCGATACCACAAAATTTCTGGAAGAAACTAAAGGGCTTCTAAACCACCTGCGTCGTTTGACCTCATGACGATGCCTGCCAAATATCCTGCGCTGCGCCTGGTTATTCTGGTCGTGGCCATTACGATTAGTTTGGGGTATTTGCCCATCTTTTTACCTCCGATCATTCAATTGGCTATCGCCGCGGGTTGCGTTGGAATGATTCTTTTTGCAATTCGATTTCGCCAGTATGTCTCCCGGATTACAGTTATGGTGGTTCTGGCCATTGGCCTGATTCGTCAGGCGGATGAAAGTCTGTCACCCGATCATATTTCGCATTTCACCGATCTTGGCCGCGATGTTCAAATGGATGGAGTTATCTCGGGCGACCTGCAGAAAATCAATGGAAAGAGAAGATTCCTTTTCGCAGCCCATCGTATTAATGTCTCCCGGCATCTTGGATATGAAACGCAGGGCCTGATCTATGTTTATACGGAGGACTCGACGTTATCGTACGGCGATGAAGTTAGAATCTTTGGCTCGTATCGTCAAATGCGATCAAAACGAAATCCCGGTGAATTTGACTATGCGCAGTACATGGCGTGGCACGGAATATACGGTACGCTGCATGCCCACAACGTATCTTCAAACGGGAAAAATGTTGGCAATCCTCTTACCAAGTATTTCTTTCTTCCGATCAAGCATTTTGTCGGGACGCTTAATCAAAAGACATTGAGCCCTGTGTCCGCGGCGATTGCCACCGGCCTCACCGTCGGTGAACGGAGCGACATACCACAAGAAGTTATTCAGGCTTTCTCGCTGAGTGGAACGATTCATATTCTCTCTATCAGCGGGCTTCACGTGGCTTTTGTCGCAGCACTTCTAATGGGTATTTTTGCACTTTTTCGTATACCCTATCGTGCACGCGTGATCGCGACCATCGTTTCACTTTTTCTCTACGCCGGCATTGCGGAATTCGTTCCGCCCGTCTTACGCTCCGCGGTGATGGCCTCGGTTGTCCTGGCGGGTACGCTCTTCGAACGTAAAACCAATGTGATTAATTCGCTCCTCGTTTCGCTTTTGATTTTGTTGTGGCTTGATCCCAATTCGCTTTTTGATATCGGCTTTCAGTTGTCCTTTATGGCTGTTTTATCGATGGTACTTATCTATCCAAAGCTCGAAAATTGGGCGCGTCAGCTGGGACTTTATGAAGATGGTCAAACTTGGCGCGAAAAAATATTAGCACTGACCATGGTTTCGATTGCGGCGCAGATCGGAAGTATTCCTTTGACGTCCTATTATTTTTATAAAATTCCCATGACGGCGGTGCTGGCCAATGTTCTTATTGTGCCGCTGTCCAATGGCGTCATGGGCTTGGGATTTCTCACCGGTTTCGCGGGTATAGTTTCAGAATCGTGGGCTTCGTGGTACGCCGGACTTAACGAGGGTCTCATTCAAGGAATGGTTTGGATTGCACAATTTTCCATCACATGGCCCTTTGCCTATATGGATTTTTATTTGATGAATCGCCTGACCATGTTTATTTTCTATGGCGTTCTGGTGATGGTTCTTTTTTGGAATCATACAAAAATAAGAAAATGGGGATTGCTCCTCGGCCTAATGGCCTTCGGCGCGGCGCTCTGGATCAAAAATTTTGAGGAACCCAAACTGCGGGTTACTTTTCTAGATGTTGCACAGGGTGATGCCGCGGTGATTCAGCTTCCGTCCGGAAAAACCATCGTCGTCGATGCGGGCGACCGCGATGAGGCATGGGACTTTGGGGAAAGATCCGTCGCGCCATTTTTGTGGAAGGAAGGAATTGCGGAAATCGAAGCGCTGATCGTATCGCATCCGCACGACGATCATATCGGAGGCGTTCCGTTTCTGTTGAAAAATTTTACGGTGAAGAATGTCTTGAAGAACGCCGTCTCTTATGATTCGGATTCTTACAGGGAATTGGTGAGTTTATGTTCTGAGAAAGGCATTCGGGTTACGACTCTATCGGCGTTTGAAAAATTCAAAATCGAAGAAGCGACGTTTTTCTGTTACAATCCGGCGCCTGCTGAAACATCTCACGATTTACACTCCTACGTCAATAATACTTCCGTCGTAGTTCAGCTTCAATATGGCGTTACAAAGTATCTTTTTACCGGCGATGCGGAGGTCGAGGCGATTCAAAAAACATTGCGGTTTGGGAATTTGTTGAAATCGGATGTTATTAAAGTCGATCACCACGGCTCCATCAATGGAACTACGCCGGAATGGGCCTCAAAAATTCAGCCGAAATACGCCGTGATTTCCTGCGGGCAATTTAATAAGTTCAATCATCCGTCACGGGAAGTCGTGAGGATGTGGGAAGCGGTGGATGCCAAGGTATTGCGAACCGACCGCGAAGGCGCCATCATCTTAGAGTCGGACGGTCTGACGGTAGAACGAAGGCGATTCTGATATGTTTGATCTCATTGTATTACTCGGGTTTTTTGTCGGAGCGATTCTTTACGGCGCGTTGTTTATCGAATTGGTCAATCGCTCCAACAAACTCAAACACGAGTATGTTTTTTTGATGCTGGTGGCGGTCCTGACGGTCTGGCATAGTTTTCAGTTCCTGGCTCTCTTCATTAAGCAGGTTTTTGGCCGTTCGGCAATTGATGTCTATACCCAATTGCGGTATATCGCCATTTATAGTCTGGCCTTTTTTCCGCCCGTCATTGTCCATCTTCACGCGTCATTTTTGGAGTATGTGCAAAGCCTCGTTGGTAAGGTTTCGCGCATGTATAATTATTTAGCAATGGCCTTTTATCTGCCGTTGGGCTTGTTCTTCTACTTTGGTCAATTTACCATCGTCGACGAGAGACGGCGTATTCTGGCGGAGAGTATGAGTTTCGTTCCATCTTTTGTTTTTGGAATTATTGTATGTCTGGCCGTTTCCGCGGTACTCTCGCTTAAGATCGTTCAATCGGGCCGCAACGAAAAATGGCGGCAATTTTTTATTCTCGAGATCGTGATAATGGCCGTCATATCAGCCTTTCTAGTGTATTTCTATTTTTTTGGGGGCACGGGCAATGTACGCCTTGATCGAACGCTCAAAAACCTGCTCATGATGTCCTCGGTTATTCCGACCAGCGTCATGATTTACTTGATGTATAAATATCCATTCTACTCGACGGTGGCAAGGCGCAGGTTTTTATTAGTCACTATTGCCGGTGCGTTTCTGACCATCTATGTCGTGGTCTCAAAAATGCTGAGAAAAATGGCCAATGAAAATCCGGGCCTTAACTTTGAGCTCATGGAGATCGTGGCCGTTTCGCTTTTGTTTGGCCTTTACGATCCGACGAAATATTTTATCCGACGCCTGGCCGGCTACTATGCACTTAGTGAACGGCATGAATTTCAATCGCTGATACGCAATATCACAGAAAAAATTGCCGGTACAGCTACGATTGAGGAGCTGTCAAAAACAGTTCAAAGCGCGGTCTTAAATTCTCTCAAAGTGGAAGAGATGGCGTTATTTCTTTTGACCAAGCATGTTTATCCCGACAATACGTATTATTCCATTCAGCAAAAGTTTGGCGCCATTAAAGACTTTGACCTAAAATTGGTTATCAAAAATCTCGATAAAGGAAATGGGCTCTACGACGCCCGGCGTATAAACATTTTCCATCTTCGTGCAACCGAAATTCCATATCAGATCTACGTCAGTATTATTTTGAATGAAGATGTCGTTGGAATATTGGCCATCGGTAAGAAGAAGAGTAATGAGGAATTTGCTCTGGAAGAAAAGGAGTGGCTCATGACCGTCGCGAGCCAAGTGGCGGTAGCAATCGAAAACGTCCAGCTGATGAATCGCCGCATGGAGCTTGAAGCTAAAATGTTTGAGGCCGATAAGCTGTCTTCGTTGGGACTGCTGTCTACAAGTATCGCGCACGAGGTCAAAAATCCGCTCAGCTCGATTAAAAGTATTGTGCAATCCATGCGGGATGAAAAAACAAGAAACCACCCGAACAGCGATGAAATCCAAGACCTCGATATCATCAATGAAGAGATTGACCGTCTTAATTTGGTGGTTAGTCAACTGTTGAAATTTGCTCGGAGCGATGCGGCGCCGCATCAGGTCGACGCGACCAAAATTATCGATACTATTCTGACGCTTCTTCGGCAAGAGACGCGTCAACGAAGTATCACTGTTTATACGAAATACGATAGTGATAATCTGGTGCTCCTCGCGAGTGCGGGCGAATTGAAAGAAATATTATTCAACCTTGTTATCAATGGAGTGCAATCGATGGAAAGCGGCGGTCGGTTAATGATCCATGGCGCCTACGTCCTATTGGAACCCTATCACTTCGAGAATAAGGAAGTTTCTGTTTTTAATCAGTGGTATCCTGATCAACCTGAGGAGGGCTATCGGGTCTGGACTTTTGAGCCGGTTGCAGCGAAAAAAATTGAATCCGATGCATCCGCCATACCGCCCGATGAATCCGGAAAAATCACGTGCGTCAAAATCGCGATCGCGGACTCCGGCCTTGGGATCCCGGAAGAGCGCATCTCGGAAATTTTCAAGCCGTTTTTCACAACAAAATCCTTGGGGACGGGCTTGGGCCTTGCAATTGTCAAAAATAAAATTGATTCTTTAGGCGGAAAGCTGGTGGTGCGCAGCGCACCGAAGGCCGGCACATGCTTTGAAGTGTATATTCCCGTTAAAGTCTAAACCATGAATCCAGTATCATCCATTCGTATTCTCATCGTCGACGACGAAAAGGCCGCTCGCTACGGAATGGTTAAAGCCCTTCGCCCGGAGGGTTATCACGTTTCCGAGGCCGAAGACGGATTGTCCGCGATGACGCTTATGCAAGCGGACCCATTTGATATCATTATTACGGATGTTACGATGCCCGGAATGAACGGGATTGATCTCCTCAAGAAAATTAAGGAGCTGCGACCGGAAGTTTTTGTCGTGGTGATTACGGCGCATGGATCGGAGAGGCTCGCGGTGGAAGCCATTAAAAGCGGCGCGTTCAACTATCTGCCCAAACCCTACGATATCGAAGAATTGCGCGCTCTTGTCGGACACGCCGCGCAACAAGTTTTGATTACTCAGGAGAATATTCAGCTTAAAAAAGAAATTCGTGAAATAAAGGGCTTCGGGCAGTTTGTCGGTGAAACGGCACAAATGCGCAAAATCTATGATTTGATTGAACGCGTGAGCAAAAATAATATTACCGTCCTTATTCGTGGCGAAAGCGGAACCGGAAAAGAGCTGGTGGCCCGGACGATTCACGATCAGAGCGATCGTCGGAAAGGGCCGTTTCAGTCCATTAATTGTGCGGCGTTGCCGCGCGACCTTATCGAGAGTGAACTTTTTGGATATGAAAAAGGAGCGTTTACCGGCGCGGTGTCCACAAAACAAGGTAAGTTTGAGGCGGCCAATGGTGGCACTCTCTTTTTGGACGAAATTGGGGATATGTCGCCGGATACGCAGGCGAAAGTGCTTCGCGTAATTCAGGAGCGCAAATTCGAGCGGGTCGGTGGAACCGAATCGATTTCCGTCGACGTACGAATCCTAAGTGCAACGCACAGGGACTTGAGTAAGTTGATTCGCGAAGGCTTGTTTCGTGAAGATTTATTTTACCGAATCAATGTTGTCGAAATTGAATTGCCGCCGCTTCGTGCACGCAATGCTGATGTGGTGTCCTTGTCTAATTACTATTTGAATTTTTTTGCAAAGAAGCACGACGTAGGGGTCAAACATTTTTCCCAGGATGCCCTAAAAAAAATGATGGATTACGAATGGCCTGGAAATGTACGCGAATTAATCAATGTCGTAGAGCGTTGTGTCGTGCTGAGTTCGACCGAAGAAATTCCTTCCGAAAACTTGCCCGGTGAAATTACGCATGCCGAAAAACCTTCGAGTAGCCTAGGTGTACGAGAGATGCTGGAAAGTGGAGACGTCAGTTTTCAGGATGCCAAACATCGTGTCGTTCAGACTTTTGAAAGGGAGTTTTTTTTAGAAGCCATGCGGTTGCAAAATTGGAACATCTCGCAGACGGCTATTAAACTCGGCATGAAACGTCAGTATCTTCAACAAAAATTAAAAGAACTCGGATTAAACATTCAGGAAGAAAAAGAAAACGTATGATACGATCTTCCCCTCAGCCGTCGGCCATGTTGCAAAATGTAAAATCTCCTCATCGGGATCAACCGATCGGTATTTTTGATTCCGGCATCGGCGGTCTTACTGTCGTGAAAGAAGTCATGAGTCAATTGCCGCAGGAACGTATTATTTATCTTGGCGATACCGCACGCGTTCCGTACGGTCCTAAATCCGATAGGACTATTAAGGGGTTTACGTTGCAAAGCTCACTTTTTTTGTTGGAACATAATGTCAAAATGATCATCATCGCCTGCAACACGGCAAGTTCCGTAGCTCTCGATTTCGTGGCCGATATGTTCCGCATTCCCGTCATTGGAGTTATTGCACCCGGATCAATGGCCGCTATAGAAAAGAGCCTTAGGAAGAAGATAGGAATTATCGGTACCCACACGACGATCAATAGTCAGTCGTATAAAAAGACCATTAAAAGCCTCGATCCGAATGTGGAAATTTTGTCACAGGCTTGTTCCCTTTTGGTACCTCTTGCGGAAGAGGGTTGGCTGGATCATCCCGCGACCGATCAGATCTGCAAAGAGTATCTCGAGCATTTTCGCAATACGGATATTGATACTCTGGTGATGGGCTGCACACACTATCCGATTTTGGTCAAAAGTATTCAAAAGGCTTTGCGCGATATTGTTCCTCATTCGGTGGAACTAATCGATAGCGGCGTGGAAACCGCAAAAGCGGCAAAGCGAATTCTCCAGGAGGAAAACATGACCAATCCGGGCATCGCAAAACCCGAGCACCGATTCTACGTGACGGACCTTCCAAAAAATTTCATGCGTGTCGGCGAGATGTTTCTGGGCTCCAAAATCGATTCGATCGAAACGGTTAACGTAGAGCAATTGGGGTTCTAGGCGATGGGAGATAGAAATTCCAAACTTGTTTACTCCACGCATCCGGAGCCGTTGGAAGAGAGTTCAACGGAAGAAGTTCCGCAAAAAACTGAAGTACTTAAGATGTATCTTGATAAGAAAAATCGTGCCGGCAAAGCGGTCACGGTTATTGAGGGATTTCGTGAAAACCCGGATCGACTTAGCGAGATGGCTCGTGAATTAAAGAGTCTGTGTGCTTGTGGCGGCACCTCAAGATTCGGCGTGATTGAAATTCAAGGCGATCATCGTGACAAAATTCAGAAAAAAATGAACGCAATGGGGTATAAAGTGAAACGGAGTGGTGGGTAAGCATCTACGGTACTCGATTAATTTCTTTCGATGGATCGGGCCAGTTCTATATTTTCCCGGTGACCTGTGCCCCATGCCGTAATTTTGCCTTGGACTAATTTTCCGGTTAACGCAAGATCCCCGAGGATATCTAAAATTTTGTGACGCGCCATCTCGTTATCAAAACGCGGTGGTTCATCGGAAATAATTTCGTACGTGCCGCAATCAAATACATGGGAAGGCAAAATCTCTATTCCCGGAATTTTCAATTTGTCTACGGACTCTTTATTTTCATTCACGATAAAGCCACATCCGGCCTGCATTCCAAGTACGAAACCATTCTTGATCAGGGATTGTATGTCGCTTAAAAAGGTGAATGTCCGGGCGGGTGCGATTTCTTTTCCATACGATTCCTCGGAAAAATCAAAAGTACAAGATTCAACAACTCTCCCTTCGCGCATCACATGGTAGGAAATGGAAAGATGGTCGTCGGGCTCGATTTGAATACGGCCATCGGGATTTTCGATCCACTGTATCTTTGGAATAACAAGGACGTCGCGATGACCCTTATTCCACCCTCGGAAATAGTCAAAGTAAGGCAATGCACTTCCATCAAGAATCGGCAATTCCTCCCCATCTATTTTAATTTCGGCCCCGACAATTTCCCGGGCATAAATCGCCGACATACAATGTTCAATGGTTTGAATTTTTAGGCTCCCACTTTGGAGTGTCGTGGCTTGGGCGGTCTGCGTAATCTTTGAAAGGTCGGCCCTGATTTTTCCATGTTGATTCAAAAAATGAATTCCATCCGTAGCGGGTGAAATGGTCAACTGAATGTTCTCTCCACTATGAATCCCTATGCCGGAAAGGGTTACCATCAATCGGTTCCTGACAGGTTAATCGGGAGATCCAAAGCCTTGCGATGGACATGGCCGCGAGAAAAACGAATCATCATGATTGTACTAATGGCCATCAGACCGGCTCCAAATAGAAATGTGTTCCCCATACCAATCGTACCGATCATAGCCGCGCCGACAAAGGGCGCAACGATTCCGCGTATTCCCGTAAGCATTGTATGAATTCCCATATAAAGGCCAACTTGATTCTCCGGAGCAAATTCTAAAACACAGAGCAGCCAACTCAGTTGCGCGCCGCTCATGGAGATGCCCTGCAGAATACTTGCCAGGTAGATCAATTTCAAATCCGTTGCGAAATAAAATAGAATCAGATTGACCATCGGCAGGATGTTAAGCCAGAATCGAATTTTTATCACACCGAACTTGTCAATTTGTCGCCCCCAAAAGGCAAAGGTCAAAAGCATAATAGCTTGCGGAATCACCGTCACGGCGAGAATGGCTTCCTCATAACCGGCATTGATTCCGTATTTATTATCGGTAACGTAGATGGTTTTAACCGGATCAATCATCAGCATGGCAAAGCCAAAAATCGCCCAATAGAGCATAAAAAAGGCAAAGGGTTTGTCGTCCTGCAACACACGAAGGCCGGCAGCAATAGGATTTCTAATCGTATGGAGATTCGCGGTACTAATCTTTATCTTTCTAAATTCGAAAACGCCCCAGATTCCTACCAGTCCAATAATGGGGTATACATAAACATAGTTGCCACCGTGAATTTCCAGCATCAGACCGAAGAGATAGGCGGCCGCGACAAACGCCAGATTAAAAACGGTTCGCACGATTCCCATGATTTTACCGCGCGCATAATCCGGATAGTTACTTTTATAAATACTTGTAATAACCGGTGTATTCAGCGCATTGAAAGCGTAAGCGGCACATAACGTCAGTGTAAACGCCAGCGAGATTGGAAAAAGCAGCGATATCGCGGCGGTAAGAATGAACAAAATGCGCGCGATGAAATCCGGCACAAAAACATAGTTCATTTTGTTTGGACGCTCCGCATAGGTTGCCCAAAAAATGCTAAACAGCAAACCGATACTGACCGAACTGTGGAGAAGCGCGACTTCAAAATCCGCGGCATTAAAGTATTTTTTTACAATAACCCCGGCGACGCTGGCCGAACCGGCAAGCACGACTCCCTTGGAAATACCGTATCGAAGGTCGTAGCGAAACGTATCGCGTGATTCATCCGGGATCTTATAGTGCGAAATTACTCTTTGAAATAGATTCATCCGTGTAATATAAAAATTGAATCAACCAAAACAAGATTAGTGATTGAGGCGATTGCCATAAAGACACGAATGTACAGAGTTATAAAGATGTTTTAGAAACCAAAATTAAATTTCAAGTAAGGTCAAGGTACTTATTTGTGCGTTTTGCGGCTTTTTGGCTGAATAGAATAAACCATTGCTTTACCAAGGGCAATGCCTTACATTTCATATATATGATCGCCGAATTAGGCAAATTTTCTGGCCTCAATGGTACTCTAAACAATATAAATCACTGTTAATTAGATGGTTAGAAGCGCTTTAGAAGCGTATCTTCGTTATCTTGATGCGGAAAGAAACTACTCCGTAAGGACGTCGGTTGCTTATCAAACCGATTTGGAGGAATTTATTTCATTCGTAGAATCCCGCTTTGACAGCAAAAATTTTGCGATCGAGGAAATTACTAAGAATGAAATTCGATCCTTCCTTGGGCAATTGCATCGTAAAAATCTTGAAAAGAAATCCATCGCTCGCAAACTATCCGCTATAAAATCTTTTTTTAAGTTCTGCATAAAAAAGGAACGGCTCAAAACAAATCCGGCTAAACTCATTGCGACGCCGAAACTTGAGAAGAAAGTTCCGACCTTTTTAAATAAAGAGCAGATGCACGATGTTTTCGACTACATCGACAATTCGAATGCGGAGGGATGCAGGGATCGTGCAATGATCGAATTGTTTTATGGGTGTGGAGTGCGATTGAGCGAATTGATAGGACTCAATCTGGGAGATATCAATTTTTCTCAGGGCGTTATTTCCGTATTGGGAAAGGGCAGCAAGCAGCGCATCCTCCCGCTTGGCCGGCAAGCGATGGGCGCCTTAGAAAAATATCTTTCTTATCGGGACGGTATGGCAATAACAATTATGGATCCGAAAGCCGTATTTTTGAATACCCATGGGAAAAGAATGACGCCGCTTGCCATCCAGCGACGCGTGAAAAAGATATTATCTTCAGTATCCGATGCCAAAAAACTCAGTCCCCACGTTTTGAGGCACTCCTTTGCTACTCATTTGCTCGATCAGGGTGCGGATCTTTTGGCCGTGAAGGATTTGTTGGGTCACGAAAATTTGTCTACGACTCAAATCTATACACATGTTACCGTAGATCGATTGAAAGCTGTTTATCAAAAAGCATTTCCCCGTGCGGAGGATAAACATTGACGACGCATAATAAGACAGCCCCTAGGCGGCTTTTATAATAAATCAACTAAAGGAGTTCGCATGAAAACTCGTATCACCGCTCGTCAGCACAAAATTTCGGATCAGGTCAAGGGTTATCTCGAAGAAAAACTGGAGCGACTTGATCGATACCACGACCATATTATTGATTGTGAAGTTATATTTGGAAGTGAAAAGCAAAACGAGTGCGTCGAGATTAATTTGAAAGATGACCGGATCCAGGCTCTTCGAGGGCAACCCGCTCGCGACGGTAAGCGGAAAGTACCTGCCAACCGAGTCCACGCTGGGTACCACCACGCCGATCCAACCCTGCTGGCCAATCACG
>JANNSF010000170.1:0-21413 GCA_031402315.1 bacterium
CGCCTTGTCAATGATACAAACGGCACAGTGGATGATCATTAATCACGAACTAAGTTCTCATTGAATTACATCGTCGGATGCAGTTTCTTTCCCCATGCACTGCGCATGATACTTTTCTAGTTGGCTATTTTACTTTTCTTAGCTCATATTGCTAAAATCACTAAACTGAATTCGCCATGTCTAATTATTTCAGCAGTTTCCACGGGATTATTTTCAAATGAGCGGCACGGTCATCACTCTAGCCGGCGAACGCATTACGACTCACATGGTCTACAGGCTTATGGGTGCGGCCGGTCTGGAGCCGATGGAGACGGATTGGTTGTCTACCACGGCCATCGATGTTTACTGTGACGAATCACAGCCTGTCATTCGAGCCATTTTACAAAAACAGCAGCACTCCTTTTTCGACGTTAATAGAGTCGATTGGATCGCACAATCTCCTTCATCGCGTCGGAAAAAACTTCTGATCACTGACATGGACTCGACCATCATTCAAAATGAGTGCATAGACGAGATCGCGGACGAATTGGGTCTCAAAATGGCTGTTGCCAAAATCACCGAAGCGGCGATGAATGGCCAAATTGATTTTGAAACGGCGCTTCGCGAACGCGTACGCATGCTCAAAGGGCTTGCCGTCGCAAAACTCAATCATGTTTATGAATCGCGCATACGATTAACGCCGGGCGCGGAGGCCTTAGCCGCGCGCATGAGTGCCCACAATGCCATGTGTGTCATCGTTTCAGGAGGATTCACTTTTTTTACTGAAAAAATATCCAGCCGACTTGGATTTCATTTTCACCATGCGAATGTTTTAGAAATTACGGATGGAAAACTAACTGGAAATGTACTGGGGGAAGTCATTGACAAGACTAAAAAGCTTCAATTGCTCGATGAATACGCTGCCAAATTGAAGATTTCACCCGAAGACATTCTCGCTCTCGGCGACGGAGCCAATGACATTCCCATGTTGCAAAAGGCCGGACTTGGTATCGCGTATCATGCGAAAGCATCCGTGTACGACGCAATACCAAGCGCGATTCGATTCACGGACTTACGCACGGCGCTTTACGCGCAGGGATATAGAAACGAAGAGGTATAGACACTATTCTAATAAAATCCCGGGCGCCGATCTTTCATGAGATCGTTGAGCGTGGTTAAGTGTTTATCACGCGCCTTGTCGAGATCAATTTCTATCACCACGACTGCATTTTTATTTTTGGGCGCCCGACTGAGTACGGTGCCTTTGGGCGCGGTGATCTGGCTCTGCCCGGTGAAACGCATCTCCCCGTGCGGCCGCACATCCTTTCCAATGCGATTGGCCGTTACAAAATAAGTCAGATTCTCAATGGACCGAGTGATCATGCCGCTTTGACAATAGTTCATAACCAAATTAGAGGGATGACAAATTACGTCTGCGCCCAAAACCGATAGCGTACGACTCACTTCCGGAAAAACCCAATCAAAGCAAATCATCATCCCGATTTTCGCGTCACCGATTTTATGTACCGCAAGTGGTATGTCACCGGGTGAAAAACAATTTTTCTCTTCATAGAACAAATGCAATTTTCGATACGTGTGGATAAGCCCCTGCCTGCCGATGAGAAGTGCGCTATTAAAACATTTATCTTTTTGGAGTTCTGCGAATCCGGTCACGATGTTCATTTTTTTCTCACGGCAAACCTGACGAAGAGCTTCCACGATTTGAGATGACTGAGGCCGCTCGGCTGATGCCTTCGCTTCCCCCGCGTTCTTAAAATAGTAACCTGTGAAAGCGAGCTCCGGCAATACCATCACATCAGCCCTGACGGGCTTCAAAAGATTCAAAACCGTTTTGAGATTATTCTCACGGTCGCCAAATTTTGGCGCGAATTGCAGATAACCTACTTTGAGAATATTTTTCTTCATAATACTTCCTATCGCCAATAAGTGCGGCAAATAATTCTCATTTCAAAAAAGGTCCTTTCAAAGATCCCAAGGCGTGAAGAATTCAGGAATTACAACAATTGAAGTCGCTTTCTCATCCACCACTCGACGGTCAGCAGACCAGCAATAATAAATAGTAATAGTGCTTTGTTCCAAATCGCAATTTCTTCATGTATATCCCTGTACGATGTCTCAAATTTTAAGAACGGCGCGAGATCGTCAATATTGGAGGCCGTTACAAATTTACCACCGGTAGCCTCCGATAAATTTCTCATCAGCGCTTCATTCATTGGCGTTTCCGCAAATTCCGGGCTAAATTCCTCTACTGAAAATGGACCCTTTTCGGATCCCAGATTCTGCTCGCCGCGTTTTGCCACCGCCTCGAACGAGTAGGCCCCGGCTTCGAGTCCTTCAAATTCTGCTTCATAGCGCCCATTCCCCAACGACCTAAAATTGGTTTCAAACGACGAAGAAGAAGACTTTGTTTTAAGATTGATCTCTGCATCGGAAATCGCAGAAAGCGATTCATCATATATTTGCGCCGAAAAAATAATTTTTTCACCATTCTGAAAAACCGATTTCAAGGGCGAAATCTTGAACGGTCTTGAATCGTCCGTTGTGGATAACCATTGAACCCCGCCGGCTAAAAATTTATCATACGCATCGTTTGTTTTGTTCATGCCGCGGATGACAAAAGAGCTTTTCCAAAATCCATAAGTCATCATGAGGAGAGACTTATGATTGGAGCGGCGCCCGGCAATGATCAAGGGAATGTCTTTGCGCAAACGCAAAACATTCGTCGCACGGGCCATGTCAACTCTGGCCAATGTTTCCGAACCTTCGAAAGGAATCGCAATGCACCTTGAAATCCAAGCCGGAGGCAATTCGCCCCAATCGCGTGCCGTCTCGTTGGGATCTTCGGACGTTTTGAGAATAGCACTGTTCTTGCCGGCCACGCCGAGATTAAAGAAAACCCCATTTTCTTCGAGCGTGGGATCGAATTTCAATTGTGCCGGAATATTGACTTGACTGAGCTTGACGGCATCTGTTGCCGGTCCATAAAAAATCAGGATAGGCTTTTTATCACTCGCTATCTCCGCCGATCGCGATGGCCATGAACTTGAGACCGATGTAGGATAATTGTTTAGAATAAAAACATCCGCCTTGACGCCGGTATCAACGGAGCCGGGCTCCTTTATTTCTCTCAATTCACCGTTTTTATTTTCAACCCAAGTACGCAATACTATTTTGGGATTGTTCCTCAACGCCAGCTTGTAAAAATGGTGATCCACACCCGACGTACCGGAAAGAAGATCGACGACGATCTTGCTTTTTAGAACCTTCACGTAAAACGCTTTTGAATTATTTCTGGTTGTAAGCTCCCCTGAAAGCGAAGGAATCCGCACGGTGAAGCGATGTGTACCTTCGGTCAGCGATTTCACGTCAAAATGCATCCGCCCCGATCGGCCATCCGCCCGAACCGGTGCAGCTTGTGACAGAAGTAATTTACCCTCTTCTTCGAGCGTAATATTTATATTTTGCCCACCGTATCCGCGCGCAGAAAATGTCACATCAATAGGTAGATTTTCACCCGCGAATATAGTCTCATTATAATTGACGGCACCTATAACTAAATCCTTGGCTTCGGTCGGATCACCCACACCCACTGTAAACACCGGAACACCCAGGTTTTTCGCCGCATCGCTCGGGTGGGCGCCTTTGTTATAACCTCCGTCGCTTATCAGCATCATAGCGACCAAGTTTTCACCCAGTGTTTTTTGTTTTACATCATCCAGCGCCTGTCCCATGTCCGTGATAAGACCGTTTGTCGGTAAAGTATCGCCGGCTTGGAATTCCGTCGCAGCACCGGAAAAAATCCATGATTTCACATCGTATTTTTTTTGGAGATCTTGAAGCACAACGTTTTGCAACAGGCGATGCGTCGCGTCTTTTCGGCTACCGGAATTATCCGTGATGCCCATACTCTCCGATGCATCCCAAAGAACCGCTATGACGGGTCGTTCTTCCTTTTCATACACGCGATTCCAAACCGGTTCAAACAGAAGGAACGCGATGATCCAAAGAGAAAGTGTACGCAGGGATAAGAGAACAGTACGTTTGATATCGGAAATTGGCGGCGTTGTCTTTTTGTAACTGATCCAACTAAAAGCCCCCAGACCCAACAACAATAGGATAAAAACAAAAACGTTCCAGGATAAAGTGAGTCCCATTACCAGTCTTTTTCCGTTTTTTCTTCACCGGTAACTTTTTCCTTCATCTTCTTCTGCTGATAGTTTTTTTCCTGGTTTTTGAATGCGTCAAGAATACGTTCTGCTAATTTTTTTGACATATCACCCTCTTTGGGGCGTGAATTTTTGGGATCTGATTTTTCTTTATCCTGGTCTTTATCCTGCGAAGAATCCTGATCTTTCTTCTTATCTTTATTTTCTTTTTTGTCGTTTTTCGGGTCCTTATTTTTCTTGTCATCGTTATTCTTTGGCGGCGGCGGTTCCTGCTTTTTTATTTCTTTCAGCGCCAATTCAAGATTCTTCCGGGCATCCATATCCTCGGGATTCCCACGCAGTACGCTTTTATAGCCATCGACGCTCTCTTTGTACTTTTTCTGCTGATATTGGCAATTCGCCAAATTGTAGAGAATATTCGACTTAAGTTTTTCGTCCTTCGTATTTTCTAATGCCCGCTGATAAAATGCCATCGCCTGATCGTATCGTTGCAAACGATAAAGTGCATTGCCCACGTTATAATTTAATTCCGGGTCATTTGGATTTTCATCCATAAGCCCTTTATATATTTCCAATGCCGGAAAAGGCAATCCTTTATCGAAGAGCTGGTCTGCCTGATAACGTTTGAGATTCGTCTGGGAAAACAAACCCGTGACAATCAAAATCGAAAGAATGAAGTATTTTTTCATACGACTGAATTTATTAATAAAGCACGATTGAATCAAATGAAGGCTTTCAAATAACCGTTTACGAACGGGGCAGGAAAAAGTTGTCACAGGTCATAGTTGTGCCTTATTGAGTATTTATTGCACAGGGCGCAGTCTACTCATCAAAAAAGCCGTCACACCGAATGGCAGCGTGACGGCTTCGAACTTTGGATATCTTAGTTAACTTGTGAACTTAATACGACGGGAAATAGCGTTTGAAAAGAATGTCTGTTAAAGCCGTTGCTTCCTTTGAATCGTCCTTTATCTTCTTGCGAAGAAATTCGGCATCAATTATCTCCATTACGTCTTTCCATTCCGTCAGAGGCTCAATTTTAGCCATGAGCTGATTAAACTCCTGGACATTGCCGCCCCAGATTTTCTTGATGGCCAAATCACGTTTTGCGATGCGATCCGCATCGTATTCAAATATTTCTTTAAGCGATTCGAGTTTGCGGTCCAAGCCGCTATCATTAATAGACATATATATTTCCTTACGTTTTGTTTTTCTTTGTATCCGATCCCGATTTTATGATTAGATGCACGAACACAGCAAGAATGCCGACCGAAATTATGATGGCAATGACTTGCGTGATGGCACCGCTTGAAATAGACATGGGGCCACCTCCGTTTACAATTTTTCTCAATTAATTTGGCGAATTCGGAAGTCAAGTGCGAGGAGGTGCGCGCAGGGAAGATGTATGGCCGAGATTATAAAAGTGTACAATAAGATTTGATATGGGGCGACGATACGATTTGAATGTTATCATCCGAACCAAAACGTTATCCGACCGCTTAAATCTTAATTTCTCTGTTTTAGCCGATATTGAAAAATTGGTTTCCGATGAACCGATAAAGAACGGAATATCGGAGGGGTCATAGGCACAAGCCCTTGTAGGACATTCTGAAGCAGGTGCGTTAGTCTTCGGATGTTCCGACGCGATGCACGTCAGACTTAGACCCAATAGGCTGACGCTAATCAATCCTATATGTCGAACGCAATTCATTGTAGTTCAAAAATAATGAACTTGTCGCGCATTGTCAATTCCAATTGATAGATGTAGACTTGCCAAGTCTGCATCGGAACAACGTACTGCCGTACGTTCAGCGCGATATTTCCGCCGAAAGCGGATCACCCGTCTTTCTTAATTTTCTCAATAATTTCTTTTAATTTCTTGTCCGCATCTTTGCCGTCCAGCTGCACGGTGCCGGCACCGCGATGCCCACCGCTGCCATACTTTGCACACAACTTTCCAATGTCCGTATTAGACGTACGATTAAAAATGCTATGCCCGATCGCGGCGCTAACCACGCCTTTTTTCGCATCCATGATTCGTATAGAAATATTCGTTTCCGGAAACAGAGTATAGATCAGAAAGCGATTGCCTGTTGGAGGCTCTTTGCTTCCGCGCTGATCGGTGATCACCAGATTGCCATCGCATTTTGATTTTTTCTCCAGAAATGCTTTGAATTCTTTTTCTTGCTCAAAATAACGTTTCACGCGCTGCTTAATGTCATGCATATTCAGAATTTCACCGGCTGTAAATGAGCCTAGAAGGTCAATTGCTTTCGTCATCAGGTTTTTGTTACTAATCCCGTAATCATGGTAGAAACCCATCCCCGTGCGGGGATCAAGAACGTAGGATAGAAGAACCCAATCTTTTGGGTTTGTAACATCCTGCATGCTCAGTTGTGCCGAATCGATTTTATCAACTTCTGACATCAGATAATCAAACTTTGTAAAACGATGACTTTTGTAATGATTATAAATCACCCGCGCCGCACTCGGAGCGGCCTCAAATCGGCCTTCAAACTTTTTCGGAAGGTCTCCACGTTCTTCTTCGCTGCTATGATGGTCAAACCACAATCCGCAATCGGGATGATAGGGCAGATTCGTCAAGATATCGTCATGGCTCACCGGCACCGTTTGCGCCTGGATATCGCGCGGATGGGCGAATGTAATTTTTTCTATGATTTCGACTTCCTTTAACAGAACGGCACAAGTCAGTCCGTCAAAATCGGAACGTGTTATAAGATTCATACCTTCTCCTCTTAAGATTTATTGAAGAATTGAATACAAACTTTTGATATCAAATTAAGGCTAACTACAGAGGGAAACAAGGATCGATGTCATAAAAATACAAATTATCCGAAATTAGAAAGCTGCACTAATTTCTATATTATTAATGATTTATTATCCTCAATTGATTCTAAGTTAAAGTATATTGTCTTTGCGACCTAACATGGATTGATTTGGTTTTTCAGATTTTATATGATAGTTACCAGCCATAAACCATTTATTTCTCTCAGCAAGTAATAATCGGTGCGAGGTCAAACATGAGCATTACGATTTTTTTGAGTGCAATTCCTATGTCGGCATTAGTTCCACAACCGGGGTTCACACAGACCTCAACCTTTCCGAACTTATCTCCATTTTTCTTCTTGTTGATTCCTACAAATTTTTACAAGTTTTAGTCTATGAACACCTTGATCCGATATGCGGTGATCGCAATTGGCGCCTATGCCATACTGATCCTCGTGACACAATGGTTCGAGCGGATGAATCAGTATTTTCCAATCGGAGAAATGGAAAGGCCAAGGCCCGGCATGCCTCCATTTGAGGAATTCAAGGTCATGACGAAGGACCATGAGGAGATTTACGGCTGGCATTGTGTGTGGAATGTCGATGCGCCGATCGTTCTTCTTTGCCATGGAAATGGCGGCAATCTTTCGCATCGGCAGGATCAGATCGCCGCAATCTACCGCCGAAATTTTAATGTTGTCATTTTCGACTATCGGGGATACGGAAGGAGTACCGGATTTTCTACGGAAAAGGGCTTATATAAAGATGCTCAGGCAGTGTATGACTGGCTGGTCGTCGAGAAAAAATATCCGCCGGATCGTATCGCAGTGATCGGTACGTCGCTTGGGGGTGCCGTGGCGGTTGAGCTGGCGCTACATAATCCGATGCGGGCGCTGGTTCTCGAGAGTACATTTACTTCAAAACTGGAAATGGCAAAGGCGATCATGCCATTTTTTCCGATTGGCCTTTTTAGTTATGAACAGTTTAATTCGCTAGAAAAGATCGATCGCGTCAGGATTCCTGTTCTGATCGCGCATGGCACGTCCGACCAAATAATCCCACTTCGATTCGGCAAAGCGTTGTTCGAAGCCGCTCATGAGCCGAAATATTTCTATCCTATCAAAGGAGCCGACCATAATGATTATCTTTTTGTCGGTGGATCTTCGTATCTGGATGCGCTGGAGTATTTTATAAATCGACTCGAATTGTAGACACATGCTTCGCGGTTGTGAGGTCTGAGAAAAAATTCATCTATAAAAGGGTAATTCCAAACGAATCCCTTTCGACACTAAATCTAACAGTCGGACTCAAATTTCCACGTAAACACATAATGAACCCATAAGTCGTCGTCATTGGTATCAACCGTATCAAATGTCACATACCAATGAAATCAATCTTCGACCGTGCCTGTCCTGAGCAGGTCCAAACTGTATTCATTCCCATTTTAAGCTATTCACCGGGTTGACTATTGCCGCTTTATAGGCCTGTATCGAGATCGTGGTCATCGTAATCATCAATGCAATACCAATCGCACCAAGGACCATTGAAATTTCAATTTCAGTTCGATAGGCAAATCGCGAAAGCCAACGGTTCATCAACAAATATCCCATCAGACCGGCTATGGCTCCGGCCGTCAAAACATACAAAGCAAATTCTCTGGCCAGCAGAATCATTATTTGCCGTACGGTTGCACCCAGGACCTTTCGTACTCCGATTTCCTTCGTACGTTGCTCGGCCATGAAGGCGATCAAGCCCACGAGCCCAAGACATGCAATAACAATTGCGAGCGACGCAAATATGCCGAAAATTCTGCCCATTTTTTCTTCTTCTTCATAACTTTTTGCAAATTGCTGATCTATAAAATAAAATTCAAACGGATAGCCCGGGCGCCATTCACTCCACACCTTTTTCAAATAGTCTATCGTCTGCGAGATTTGAGCTGATTTGATTCTTACCGCCATCCGGGGAAGAGTCGGCCAGATGCGCATACAAATCGGTGACACTTCCCTATGCATCGATTCAAAGTTAAAATCCTTAACGATGCCAATAATAAATCCATCACGGCCGGAATAATAAAATGGTTGACCAATAGCTTCTTCTGCAGAAACATAGCCCATTTTCTTAATTGCGGATTCATTTAAGATGAAAGACTTTGTGGAGTCACTCGCCAGACTTTTGTCAAAATTTCTTCCGGCGACCAATTGAAATCCAAACGTCGTAACGTAATCGTGATCCACATTAAGGGAGCTAATTCGAAAAGGAACACTCACCATTTCATCTCCTTGCTTCATCCGCGCCGTGCCCGCATCTAAAAGCCGGCCCGAGGGAAACCGTTTCGCGGCGGAAACATGCGTAATGCTCGGATTTTCCATCAATTTATGCTTAAAGGTTTCGAGAGACGTTGTCATGGACTCGCTCGCCGTTAAAACCACGACCGGGTCTTTCGTTATACCCAAATCGTTTGACTTGATGAATTGCAATTGGCGATAAACAACACCCATCGCGATAAGCAACGTAATCGAAATTGCAAATTGCACAACGACTAAACCCGAACGCAGACGGCTCTTCGTATGTGGATTGGATTGTGATTTGAGCGCCGTAATCGGACTCATTCGAGCGAGCAGCATTGCGGGATACCATCCGGCAAAAAACGTGAGCCCTATTGTCAAAACCAAAATCACACTCAACGTTCTTATATCGAAAAAATGGAAATCTACCTTACCTCCGACAAAAGAATTAAAATGTGGCAGAAACAATTCCACCAGACCCGCTCCCAGTATTACGGAGAAAAGGGCAAGCAAGAATGCTTCAACCAAAAACTGCAAGCGAAGGTCGCCCACGCCGGCGCCTAATGTCTTTCGCATGCCTATTTCACGCCCGCGCCTTGAACTTCGGGCAGTGGCGAGATTCATATAGTTAAAACACGCAATGAGTAACACAAAAACAGCTACCGCACCAAGAATATAAATGGTTTGAATGTCACCATTATTCCATGCGTCCGAATTGAGTTCGCCCGAATACAAGTGGATATCGGAGATCGGTTGAAAATGGAGGCGCGTCATTTTGTTCAGCGGAAGCCCTTCTTTGCTGGGTGCTACATGACGGTCTAAAAATTTTTGCATGACGGATTCGACCGATGCAATATCCTCACCGGATTTGAGCAAAACAAAGGTAGGGTAATTATTACCGCCGTAATTCTGCATCATTTGTGGATCTTTGCGCTCTTCGGAACTCTCTGCAGAACCGATGAAATTAACCTGCAGACTGGAGTTGGATGGAAAATTTTCGATGACCCCTGTTATTTTTAAAGCGGTGCGATTATCAATTGTGATTGTGTGACCTAACGCATTCACTCCTCCAAAATATTTTTCCGCTATGTCCCGTATAATTACGATGGAATTCGGCTCCGTCAAAGCCGACGTTGGGTCACCTTGAATCCAAACAACATCAAAAGTCTTGAAAAAGCCAACATCCGTCCACCAAAAATTTTGTTCAATAAAATTTTTGTCTCCGACAGAAATCAGGGGCTCGTATTCCGGTATCAACTGAACTACTTCTTCAAACTGCGGGAAATCTTGTTTGAGGAGAGGCGCAAATGGATAGGCTATCGATCCGAGTTTCAGATTTGCGGAACCGTCCTGATTCACGAACTCACGCCAAACGCGATAAGTCCGTTCACTGTTCTTTTGAAATTTGTCGTAATTCATTTCATGCAGGCAAAATGTGCCTATCAAAAGGAATGCCGTCACACCGATCGTGAGTCCGCCAATATGTATAATGGATTGGCCACGGTATTTGAGGAGCGCACGAATTGCCGTCGTAAAATAATTACGCCACATAGTTATTCCTTATTATGTTTGTCCCAAATTGATTATCTGAGAACCGGACGATTCTTCTGTGATATCGGGGCGTGTGCTTTATGGCTTATGCTTAAAAAGCACCTGCACGGACTTTTCTGTTGCCGCTCCGATTTGCGCCAATTGCCAGGCGCTGTCATATTTTTCGATATGCTCCTTTAGGCACAATGCGCGATCGGAGAAGTGTGGTGTGCAATCCTCCCATGCAAAGAGCTCTGCCCGGTAATGATAAATTCGCTTTTGTCCATTAACCCGCGCTTCAATCTCGATTGAATCGTGCGGTTTGATATCCGGAATATTAATGACGATCTCGGCCATGGCGATTTCCTTTCAAGTAAAGTACAGGACTCATTTTTTTATTTTTTTTGGTAATTTGGTCCAAAGCTCAACTTCCAATTCCACATCATGACCAAGAAAATTTGGAATGGCAGAATGAACCCAATCATTGCCCACTCCATAATCAAGTCGATTCACCTTTCCACGTACTGCAAATCCCCACACACCCTCGGCCGTAATACCGGTCACAATCAAGGGTAACTCAATTTCTTTAGTCACGCCCTTCATTGAAAAATCTCCGATCACCGCATATTGTATTTCCTTTTTAATAATCTCTTTGCTTCGAAACGATATCTCACGATATTTTAATGTGTCAAAGAAAGTATCGGTCAGAAGGTCGTTGTCGCGCATCTGTATTCCGGTATTTACACTCGCCACTTTTATTGCTATTTGAACCGAGGCATTCAGAATCGATTCTTCTTTCAAATTATCCCCGGGCCAGGTGATTTCGCCGGACCAATCTGTAAATTTACCCGTCGTCTTGGTTAATCCTCCGGCGATCGGTATCGCAAAACCCATGCTGGAATGATTGGTCTCTATTTTTGCTACCGTTTGAGCTAAAAGACTCGTTCCACAAAACGCGAGTACCAGAATGTTCATGATCGTGCTTGAGTATTTCATACGAGGGCTTTCACAAAAAATCGGTCGCAACCAAAGTGGCCGGTCTTGCCAATCGGGGTCGGAGATTTTTTGAAGCCGTTTTTATTGTACAGGTGTTGCGCGGCATCCATGCCGGTCAGGGTTTCGAGATAACACTGCTTATAGCCAACTTCGCGTGCCGTTGAAATGCACTTTTCAATAATCGCCTGACCTGCGCCGTGCCCGCGCAATACCGGCAAAAAATACATTTTGCGCAATTCGCAGGTATCGGCATCCGCGCCCGCTAAGGGACCGATTCCGCCACCGCCCAGAATTTTTCCGTCAAGCTCAACTACAAAATAGACGGCGCGAGGTATCGAATAGGTTTCAAACATTTCGTCGACTTCTTTGTCATGTATCGCAAACCCCTTTCCGCTGGCTCCAAACTCAGGCATTACCGTTCTTATAATGGTTGCGAGTTGGGGATTATCATTTGCTTCGATTTTTCGGATCTTAAAATCCATCGTTATTTGCTCCATGCGTTATGGTTACTCTTCCGTTGCTGCCAAAACCAGGCCGAAAAGTATGAACACTCCTCCGCCTACTCTATTTAATACAAGCCCACCCTTCTTGGACGCCAGCCAATTCCTCGCCTGACCGGCCATCGCGGCGTAGAGCATATGAATAACAATAACTAAAAAGAAGTACGTGAGCGTCAAGATCGAGAATTGCATAAAGTATGCTTCCGTACGATTAATAAATTGGGGGAAAATGGAAATAAAAAAGAAAATAACTTTGGGATTTGAAAACTGTATTGACAATCCTTCAATAAAGCGCCTTTTGATATTCGGCTCAGTAATCGCCGCATCCTGTTTTGATAAAGGCGGACTCCGCCACATTCTTACACCCAAAAAAATAAGATACGCCGCGCCTACATATTTGATTATTGTGAATGCCCATGAAGATGCCGCGAGAATCAAACCCAAACCGGTTGCAGAAATGACGGCAATGATCAAGGCTCCCAAAGCTATACCCACGATACCGCCCATTGATTCATAGACGCCATAACGAAGCGAATTCGTCACCGTGAGCGTAACCCCGGGCCCGGGGCTCATCACCGTGGCGGTGGCCATTGTTAAGAAAAGGAAGTAATGATCCATGAGCCTGTCCCATTAATATTACTCATACTTCAATGCCTTTATTGGATCGGCAAGAGCCGCCCTTAAAGTGTGGTAACTCACGGTAGCCAGTGCCACCAAAATGGTAAAACAAACCGCCACAACAAAAACCCCCGGTGAAATATCGGTTCGATACGCAAAATTCTCTAACCACCGATTAACAATAAAATAGGATAGCGGTATGGCAATCGCATTGGCTATTAATACCGGTTTAAAAAATTCCGAGGCCAAACGCACTTGAATTTTGAACATGGAAGCACCAAGAACTTTTCGAACACCAATTTCTTTCGTACGCTGTTCCACCGTAAAAGACGCCAGACCTATCAGTCCAAGGCACGATATGAAAATGGCCAAACCAGAAAAAATGGACACCAGTTTACTCAGTCGAATTTCGGTTCTATACGAATTCTCCAACCGCTCATCCACAAAGTAAAAATCAAAGGGGAAAGCCGGGCTGAGTTTTTCACAAACTTTCTGAATCGACGCGATCGTATTAGACAATTCGCCGGTCTGCACCCTTACGATACCAGTACTAATGCTTTTTAGATCGTTAAAAAGGAATAACGGTGTAATCGGCTGATGCAAGCTATTGAAATGGAAATCTTTGACCACACCGATGATCGTTGCCGGGGAGCCATGAATTTTGACAATTTGCCCGATGGGTGAGATTAGTCCCATAGCCTTGATTGCCGTTTCATTAAAAATAACGGTATTTGAGTCGGTCGGTGCATCAAAAACACGACCTTCCATCATCTTGAGCTTTAACGTTTCAAAATAATTCATGTCGATCGCCGTATTGGTGAATAGAATTTCCTGGTCGCTTTTTTGACCAGGCCACTTCACCCCTCCTGTCGAATTACCGAAATTCATGACGGGCATGTCGCTCGCGGTTACCGATTCGATACCCGAAATTTTAGACAATTCTTCTTTCGCCGCCGCCCACTTTTGATCCATTGGTTTACGAATATCAAACGATAACAGAGCCGAGGTGTCATAACCCAGATCTTTCGACTGCATATAGGTTAGTTGGCGATAAATCATCACCGTGCAAACAATCAGAACAACGGACAGGGTAAACTGCGTCACGACAAGAGTTCGGCGAATAGTCGACCCGGAACCGGAAAATTGAAACGATCCCTTTAATATAGTGATCGGCTCAATCCGAGAATAAAATACAGCGGGGTAGATTCCAGCCAAAAAGACGACGAATGCTATCGAACCCAAAAACATCGATATAAAGAGTGAATCGAGATAATGAAATTGAAGCTGTTTATCGGCAATGAGATTAATCGATGGTAAAACAATTTCGCCAATGAGCATTGCCAGCACTCCGGCAGCCAAGCACATGAATGCGGTTTCGCTCAGTATTTGCACGGCAACGTGTCCCCTTCCTGCTCCGCTCATTTTCCGTAAACCCACTTCACGCGCGCGTTTTAAGAACCGCGCGGTCATCAGGTTCGTAAAATTAATGCAGGCGATGACGAGCACAAATATTCCGATCACACCGAAAATAAGGACATACTGAAATCGACCGGTCGCATTGTTGAAATTGTAATGCAGGTAAATATCGGTGAGCCTATGAAGAAATAATTCAGTTTTTGAATCCTTATTGTTCGCAAGGATAACTCCCTCAATCTTGGGATCTACATTTTTGGCGTTGACCCCATCTTTCAATAGCACGTATGTGCGCATCCAGTTGCTATTCCACGAATCGAATTGTTTGGGCTTGTTCCGACGCTGATATTCAAACGGAATGACAAATTGAAAATTGAAATGTGACTGACGAGGTGGGTTTTTCATCACCCCGGTGATGGTAAGAGGCTCATTACCATTGTAGATTAAACTTTTACCTAAAACGTCCGTGGTATTAAAATATTTTCTTGCAAGATCTTCTGAAATGACAATCGACGAGGCTTCTTGGAGGGCACTCGCGCCGCTGCCCGCAATAAGGGGATAGGAAAAAACATTGAAAAATGTAGTGGACGCAAACAAACCGAATTCTTCGAAGAATACTTTGTCGCCGTTTTGAATGACACTCTTTCCCCAACGTGGAGCCACCTGAACAACCTCCTCAAACTCCGGGAAGTCCGATTTCAATACCGCGCCTAAGGCATGGGGTGTTTGCGTGGTCGTAAAGATATTGCCATCGGCATAAAACTGATTTTCCATCACACGATAAAGGCGATCCTTTTTCTCGTGAAACTCGTCGTACGACAATTCATCCTGCACCCAAAGCATGGCCACCAAAAAGCCAGCAATTCCAATTGCTAATCCCGAAATATTAAGAATAGCATGAAATCGATCGCGGCGAAATTGCCGCCATCCCGCGACCAGAAGGCTTTTGAACATAACTTATCTCCTTACGGACTTACTTTTGTTTCATCACTCATATTTCAAGGCTTGAATAGGATTGGCCGTGGCTACTTTCAGTGATTGGTAGCTGATTGTAACCAACGCTATCACCATGGCAATCAATATTGAAAATAGAAACACACCAAAACTCATGTCCATTCTAAATGCAAATCCTTCGAGCCATTGTCGGACAAGGTAGTATGATCCTATCGAGGCCAGAATGCCGGAAATAAAAACGAGCTGGAGGAAATCGCGTGAGAAAAGGAAAATAAGGTTTCCCATCGAAGCGCCCAGAGTTTTGCGAATGCCCAGCTCTTTAGTCCGTTGCTCGGCGGTGAAGGAAGCCAAGGCAAACATACCCAGGCACGCAATAAATATCGCCAAAGCGGAAAAATAACCAACAAGCTTGGCAAGGTTATCCTGCGCCTTATACATTTCCCGAAGCTGATCATCCAGAAAGAAATATTCTACGGGAAATCCGGAAATGATCTTATTCCATGAATCTTCTATATGCTGAACGCTTGCGCGAAAATCGCTCGCTTCAACTCGAACGGCGAGGAAACGCTGAAATTGGCGAAATCGCGCCGGACCCATGTCAAGGGCAAAAGGACCGATGGGTTTGGACAGAGGCTCGTAATTGAAATTCTTGAATACGCCAATGACCCGCTCTTTACCATTGCGCGTGTAGAATTGTTTTCCCAGCGCTTGCTCCGGGGTTCCCCACCCTCGGGCCGCAACCGTTGCTTCATTTATGAGAATGGCCAAAGAATCATCGTTCGGAAATTCTCGGGAAAAATTACGCCCCGCCAATATTTTTATGCCCATCGTCGGAACAAAATCTTCATTGACCTGAAGAGCCGGAATGTAAACAAACTTGTCTGCCTCCATACCTTCATAATTTATCTCGTACGTATTATGGGATTTCCCAATCAGGTCATTCATCCCGCCGACACTAAGGATATGGCTGTTCTTTTTGAGTTCGTTTGCAAGCGCCTCATAATTATTGTTGGGGCCCGGCCGGGTTTGAATAATGACAACAGCCTCCTTCGTGAAACCAATGTCTTTATTACGCATAAATTGCAGTTGCTGATATACGATGAATGCGCTGATGATAAGCCCGATGGAAATGGCAAATTGCATGACCACCAGTGTTTTGCGAAGAATCTGCCCGGACGCACCGGTCTTAAAAGATCCTTTGAGAACTTGCATCGGCTGAAAGGCCGAAAGAAAAAAAGCAGGGTAAAGTCCGGAAACCACGCCGGTCAAAACACCGACGCCTACCAAAGAAAGCAAAGCCCAGGGGTTTCCAAAAACACCACTGAGTTGTTTTCCAGAAAAATTATTGAATGCCGGCAAAAACAACTCCACCATGATGCTGGCGACGATCATCGCGAATAGGCTGATAAAAAGAGATTCCCCTAAAAATTGGCGTATTAGATGTTCACGGTGTGCTCCCATGACCTTACGCATGCCTACTTCCCGCGCACGACCGGCGGAACGGGCCGTTGCGAGATTCATGAAGTTGATACATGAAATCAAAAGTATCAGAATTCCCACGACGGAAAAAATATAAATGTCCGCCACATCCCCATTGGCCTCTATCTCATAGTCCAGTTTTGAGTGCAGATGGATGTCGGTCAATTTTTGCAAATGATGCGACACTTGTGGCTTAAAAAAGTCAGGATAGTATTTTTGTATAAACGACGGAAATTGTCCCTCTAATTCCGAAGGGGCTACACCTTCCTTAAGCAGGATGTACGTCCACGCCGGATTCCAAATTGGCTGCCGTTCAAAATTAGGGCCCATGAATTGATACAGCGTCTTCCAGGAAATTAACCCGTTAAAATTAATATGTGTTGTCGTGGGAATATCACCCAAAATGCCGGTCACTTCGAAATTAACAAAATTTTCGTAGCGAATGATTTTCCCCATTGGATTTTCATCGCCAAAATACTTTCTCGCCACTTCACGCGTAATGACAATGGAATTTGGCTTTGATAGAGCGGAACCCGGATCGCCTTCGATCAGAGGAAAATCAAACATCTTAAATACATTGCTGTCCACGTAAAACATGTTACGTTCGATGAATTTTTTGTCGCCATTTTGCATAGCGAAATTTGGCGATTGGAAATTAAAAAATCGAACCGTTTGCTCGATTAGATGGGGATAGTCATTGGCCATCGCCCTCGCCACAAAAAACGGATTGCTGGATGAATTTTCACCCTGCCCGTCCGCGTCAATTTTTTCGCAAAGGCGATAGATTCGATCCGCTTTGCCATGAAAGCGATCGTAACTCAATTCATTGACCACGAAAAGAGCTATTAACATGAACGAGCTGATGCCTACCGCAAGCCCCAGGATATTGATGACGGAATACGTTATCTGGCGCCGCAGATTTCTCAGCGCGATAATGAAATAGTTTTTGAACATAGGGCTTCTTTCATTGAGCTAAGTAAGATAAAACCAAGTAATTGAACGGAAAAGTGCGTAATTGGTTTCACATTTATAATCCACAAAAAACGCCACATTTAATAAACTGGCAACTTCATGGCTGACCTTTCTCCTATTCCGATTTTTACCCTAAACTAAAGGTAGCTCAACCACCACTTTGATCGGCCAGACTTTAACCGGTCATACCAGATGCATGAGAAATAAAGAATTCCATTCAGAACAATCGTCAAGACATAAATGAATAGTAAACCATGCCCGTAGCCATCTTTACCGGGATGCGTGAAGGGAAGTGCCTTTGCGATGAGTCCCTCAATTCCCTGTCCATAAAGGAGCGCCGTGGCAATCGCCACTATGTGAATTAAGAATAAATGTTGAAGGTAGTAGAACATGGGAACACGACCGTAGACCGAAATTTTTGGCCACATCGTACCAAGCTTGCCTTTTTCATCAAGACGATCGAATAGCGCCAACAAGAGCAAGGCGGGTCCCAACGTCATTAAAATAAACTGGACTGAAAACGGATATTTATCCGCATTTAAGAATGCGATGATATTCATTTCAATCGATTCCTGACTGACGAATCCGGGCCGGCCAACCGGAGACCCATAGAAATTGCTTACCCTAAGAACCACAAAGAGAATGATTGAAACGACACCTATTAAAATTAAGTATTTTTGACGTCGGTCAAATGACATTGACATCACTCTACCCAAACCGTAACCAAGGATCATGACGCCGACCGAAGGAATCAGCGGATACAAAACAAACCATCGCCCTTCCATAAAAGGCAACCGCACCCAACCCGGGACGTGTAGAATATTCCACACCCATGAAACAGGGCCCAGTGCGGAGGCCTCCACAGAATCAAATAGGTGATGACCGAACGTAATCAAAAGGCCGATCGCCATGAGCAAATTAAATGGGATTCGTATCATCAAGCCGATCGTCACCATAGACCAGCCCAACGCCCAAATTACACCGGCAAAATTGAAGCCCGGTAAAAACGACCAGAAAAAACCTATCACGGCAAGTTCCAGAAATACTAACCAAAGGCCGCGAGTAACTAAAAACCGCGTTACGACTGTTCTATTTAATTCGCGCGAAACATAAAACCAGATTCCCATTCCGGCGAGGAGAAAAAAGACCGGTGCGCAAAAATGTGTAACCCACCTTGTAAGGAACATTGCCAGATACGTTTGGTTCATATTCTCAGGTTGAAATCGAAAATCTGTGAAATAGACGCGCACGTGATCGAGCGACATGAAGATCATGACAAGGCCACGCAAAATATCGATGGATAAAATCCTACCTCGTAAAGAATTGTTTTCATTCATGATTAAATTCACTTTTTAATACGGTATTTTTGCGGCTCGAAATCCACCGATCGATAGACCACGCTCCCGCACCTTTGATGGTCAGCACAATGCAAATGGCAAGAATGAGTAAGTGGAACTCAAATCCTTCTCCTCTATTCGGAGCGGTGTACCAATTCATATAAAATCCCCACTTGCCATGGACAAGATACATAGCGCCGAGCATTACGAAACTTATGCTTATCGCCATGAAGCGCGTAAAAAAGCCAATCACCACACAGAATGCCCCAATCGAATCCGACATAATAACAAGCAGAGTCAGGAACGCCGGCATGCCAAACCATTTTTCAAACATTTCCATAGTCTCCAAAGCCCCATGTCCGCCAAAAAGGCCAAATGCTTTTTGAAGTCCATGCGCAAAAACCACTACACCGACCGTCACTCTCAAAATGAAAAGAGCTCTATCGTCGGACGTCGAGAGCCATCTTGAAATCATCAATCTTCCTTCTTTTATTATCGTCTTGGGCTCTCTAATTTTTTACTTCATACCAGTGATTTGGATCAAACTTCAGCGATGACGGCGTATTTCCAAAGACCAATTCTTCTTTTAGGCAATCGTCTTTCAAACTTTCAGGCCAATAATTTGCAGCGGCAACATCGATGGCATAGACCGCGGCCATTCGAATTCGATGATTCGATACTATTTTCTTGGCCAGTTTGAATTCGAACGTTTTGCCGTCACCCATACCATTGGTATTGGCCAGCCAGCCATTGGTCTCAAAAAAAGCCAAGCGGGCTTTGATTGCCTCTTCGCTTTGATCGGCCTTTCGTGCTGCATATACAAAAGTCTGAGTGGGCTGCCAAACGCCGTCCTTGTCCTTTTCATAAATTCCCGTTCCAAGCGCCGCCGATGCGTGAAACACAAAAATCGCTTCGCCATTAAAGACATATAAGTGCGACCAACCCTTTTTCAATCCTTGCAACCCGATAAAAAGTTCGCCGCTATGTTGCAGAATTCGAATATCTCCGCCGCCGATTAACGCTTGTTTCTTCGCCCCGTTCCACTCTTCATCGCTAAAATGGCCATCTAGTTTTACCGGCGAGGCGCTCTGTGCGTACGTAAGTTTGAAAATAGCGCACATTAAGCCGACAAGCAGAAATCGCTTATTCATACTTCAGGCTTTCGATCGGATTTGCTAAAGCGGCTTTTAAGGCTTGAAAAAAAACCGTCACAAACGCAATCGATAAGGTAATAAAGCCCGCGATTGCATATAAGTACCAACCTAGTTCCGCACGATAAGCGAAACTTTCGATCCAGTTTTGAGTGGCTAAGTAGGCAACCGGAATGCCGATCCCAACCGAGATAGCGACTAGGAATACAAAATCCCAACAAATCAATAGGCTAATCTGACGTGCGCTAGCTCCCATAATTTTTCGAATTCCAATTTCTTTTGTCCTTTGTTCGGTCGAAAAGCTAGCCAAGCCTAGAAGACCGAGGCACGCAACAAATATCGAAAGCGAAGTAAACGTCAGAAAAATGGATCCAAAGCGTTCCTCGGCACGATACTGATTTTCAAACTCTTCATCCAAAAAATGGTAATCCATCTGCATGCCGGGAAAAAATTGAGTGAATTTCGATTCGATTTTATGAATCGTGCCTTTCAAATCTTCCGATTGGATACGCACAGATAAATACGAGATATTATGATTGGACATAACAAGGATAAACGGTTCGATCGCATGCTGCAGAGATTTGAAATGAAAATCTTGAATCACGCCAACGACGCGCCCCTTTTTGCTTTGCCAGCCAAGCTGCTTTCCAAGCGCTTCATCAGGTTTTAAGTAGCCTAGTCGCCTGACCGCCGATTCGTTTATTAAAAAGGCCTCGTTTTCATCGGTGGCGATATTTCTATCAAAATTGCGTCCGGCGAGCGTTTTGAGTTCATATAGTTTTAAAAACCGCTGATCGACGGACAAAAACCGCATATCGTTCCATTCTGCCTTTTCATCCCAACCGATGCGGACGACATTATTATCCATTTCTTTTCCCGGCACCTTGCTCGACAAAGATGCACCGAGAATCCCAGCCTCGTTTTCAAGTAAATTCCGCAACGAAAAAAAAGCGTCGCGCGTTTTGGGATCGTTATTCGTCGGGATATAGATGACCCGTTCCTTCGCAAATCCAAGTTCCGCACTGCGCATGAAGCTCATCTGCTTGTAAACGACCAGCACGCCTGCGATAAGAACGACTGAAATTATGAATTGAAATATGACCAGCGCTTGGCGAATGCGAAGTCCGCTTGAGCTTGTTTTGAATTGACCTTTAAGTGTCGTCACAGGTCGGTAGGATGATAATACAAACGCAGGATACATACCGGCAGCAAGTCCCGTTAC
>JANNSF010000171.1:0-1553 GCA_031402315.1 bacterium
TTTTAGAAACGATCGATTCGAGATCATGCACGCACAATTTTTTTCCCTACGACGCTTTGAAGTGCCAAATTCCATTAATAATAATTCAAGCTCTCTGGCCAAAGCCCGTCAAAAGGATCAGCAGTATTCGCTTCGTCAGAGCGTCAAATATTTCGGCTCGTCCGTCGATTTTCAACTTAATACTTCCTATCAAAACGCGCTACTCGATTACCACGGGGAACTCCCGATCGCGACCGGTTCGACAACCACAAACCATTTTTCAAATGAATTGATGACGAACTATCGTGTGAATTCCTGGTTAAACGTCCTGGGCGGTGAATCTACGAGTTGGAAATGGCTCAAAGGTACACAACTTGAGCCCGCGAACGGTCTCGAACAAAGCATCTACGCTCAGGCCGAGACGCGCCATGAGTTTCGAAACTCGCTATTCAATCGGCTAAATACGTACACGTCCGTGCGGTGGGATTACTTTTCTAACTTTCCCGCTAAATTGAGTCCAAAGACAGGATTCAATGCATCGCATATCGATGAGAGGCTGGAGTTTGCTATCCGTGCTTCCGCCGGCCAGAACTATCGCGCTCCGACGTTCAATGAACGGTTTTGGAGAGGAGCGAATGAAAAAGGCAATCCAAAGATACAGCCGGAAACCGCCAATTCATGGGATGCGGGAATTTTTTCAAAATTCAAACATGCATGGAATTATGAGGCAGAAATTACTTATTACGAGTCTTTCTCCAGAAATCTTATTACCTGGCAATCCGGAGCCATCGAGCCGGGGTATTGGTCGCCGACAAATTCCTCTCGCACGAAATCAACCGGCATTGAATCCGCCCTTCGCGCGAGCAGCACTTCGCATACTTCGGAAATCAATTTTACGTACAATAGAGCGATCGATCAGAGCGTTTCGCCGCATAAACGACTTCGCTACTCCCCGCTTTATACCGTACAGATCAATAACAGTGCTCGTTGGAGGGATTTCACGATTTCTCATGAAACGCTCTACAAAAGTGAGCGATATACTGACACTCAAAATCTTTTGTATCTACGGCGATTCTGGACAACAAATGTTTTTACACAATATGTAAAGGCGATCGAATCATACCGCTTTGCCTTTCGATTCGGCATTAAGAATATTTTGGATGCGCACTACGATGTTTACACGAAGTATCCCGCCAATGCCCGCGAACTTATTTTTTCAATTCAAATAACCCTATAAGGAGAATCTATGAAAGTAAACTTGCTATGGACCCTATTGCCGCTCACTGTATTTGTTGGTGCCTGCGAAACTATTGGTGACGGCAAAAAGAATAACATATCCACAACCGGTATATTTGTTGTCAACGAGGGGAACTTTTCCAACAGTAACGGCGATGTAAGCTTTTACGACCCGGAGACGATGCTTTTTCAAAACAATTTGTTTCTCAATGCGAACGGGTCGGCCGCCGGTGATGTTGCGCAAGATATGTTGGTGCACGATACCGTGGCCATCCTGACCGTTAATAATTCTAACCTGTTGCGCGTGGTCGGGCTCCGGAGTTTCAAAAAAATCAAAG
>JANNSF010000172.1:0-1525 GCA_031402315.1 bacterium
CATTCTCCAAGCCTCCTTGGGTACCGTGACACCGTCCGCGGTAGTAGTAGTAGTTTCCGCGATCTTGTTGCGAGATCGATTCATCAATCTTGGTCATAGAAAAAGTCTTCTTTTCTTCATCGTAGGATTTCGACGTGATGAATGAGATGGCCTTTGTAAAGTCAGCGATAGCATCGTCCCATTTTTTATTCGCATAATAATATCGATGCCCTCGTTCGAAATGAGGATGTGCGTTGTTCGGCTCCACTTCAACGGCCTTACTATAAAAGGTTAGAGCCAGGTCGTCTTGTTTCTTCTGCTGATAATAGAAACCAATGGCGACATAAGGGTAATATCCGTTTGGTATGAGTTCGATGGCTTTGGTGAAATCTTCCAGAGCTTTTTGCCAATAGTTATCATCAATCGTCGGACGCGCCTTAGACATATACGATCGCCCACGTTCGATGTAGGCATTGCTCAATGGCCGTTTCTCGTCTGTTTCCTTCCATAGCAAAATGGCGCGGTCGAGATACAGTATGGCAGAGTCGGGTTTGTTTTGCAGTAAAAGTGCCGCGCCTTTTTCAGCGCAGTCGGCAAATGTCGCGCACTCTTTTTGGGCAACAATAGGAGAGGAGAAAATGACGACGGCAAAAGTTAAAACGAAGAGTCGAAGATTGAGCTTCATGAGTTGCTCCCACGTATGGTTATATTTGAAAACAATACAATAATTTCAAACGAGCTGACGGCGAAAAGAAATTGGTCAGATAATATTGAACTAGTCAGAAGAACCAGTTTGATGATAAAATCTAATCGACATGCTGAGCATAGTCAACAACGAATGTTGACTCTGTATTACGGCTCAATTTTCAAGGGTTCTACCTGTTTTTCTCCAAAAAATTCTTTACAAACAAAATCGCCGCTATCGTTTTCATATCGTCGATTTCACAGCGCTCGACCATCATAATCGTTTCCCTAAAAGGCATTCTTACCTTTTCTAAAAATTCATCCTCATCCGGATTTTCCTCTTCCGGGCTTAATTCCTCAGCGAGATACAACACCATCTTCTCATCGCTATAACCGATACATGGGAAAAATTCCGTCATTCGAGTGAGCTTATTCGCGCGATAGCCGATTTCCTCCACAAGTTCACGTTGTGCGGCATGATCCGGATTTTCAGGTCCGTCCAATTTTCCCGCCGGCATTTCCCAAAAAGTTTTTCCAACCGGATAACGAAATTGCCGGATCATCATGGTATCGCCATTCTCAAAAAGCGGAATCATAATCACCGCGCCCGGATGGCGAATATATTCTCGCACCGCCGGTTTTCCATTCGGCAATTCCACCTCGTCGCGGAAGGCTTTCAGCAAAAGCCCATCAACCAAAACCTGCGAGCTTATTTGCTTTTCTTCCAGGCTTACCGGCTTTTTTTTCATCACGAGTTTAGTGTCCGCCCTACAACGGGCGCCAATTGATTCAGAGTTTTTACCAGCGCTGAAAATTCCTCCGGCAAAATCGCTTGCAGTCCATCGGAAAGCGCTTTTTCAGG
>JANNSF010000173.1:0-13088 GCA_031402315.1 bacterium
GACAAAAAAGATAACAAAAAAGGCAAAATAACAATCGTGTTTAATAACTACCGGATCAATAAGGGAATCGAGGATCGAGTTTTTTCCGAAAAAGAATAATTTTAGACAATATTAGACCACTAAGCGCGGTGATACTCAGAAGAGAAGAGTAATGTATTGTGGCCAGGCGCTGTGTTTAAAACATACTTTAAGGAAAATATTCTTCTTGACATTAAGATGTTAAAACAATAAGTTTAGGTGCGTCTAAAAAAAACATAATGTGGATCTAAATAAATGAATCGTTCTATTTTAACTTGTGTTGTCCTTCTTCTGATAACTTCGTGTGATGTTTTTTTACCCGATGGGCCTAAAGAATCGGACGTATTGAATGAGCCGGTTCCTGACCTGTCCTCAGAACAGTTATTGAATCACTTTCGCGGCGATGCAGAATTTGGTCGTGTTTTCGCAGAGACTGACGGATTGGGGCCGATGTTCGTATCCAACAGCTGTGAGAGTTGTCATATCGCCGACGGTAAAGGGCATCCGCTGACGACTTTGTCGCGGTTTGGTCGTTACGTCGGGTCACAATGGGACCCGATGATCGCGCAAGGGGGGCCGCAATTGCAGAACCGTTCCGTCTCCGGGTATTTTGCGGAATCGATACCGGCCGAGGCGACTGGAATTACGCAATTGATGCCACCGGCTGTTACAGGATTGGGCTATCTATTGGCGATAGAAGATTCCATGCTTTTGAGTCTAAGCGATCCGACGGATGCGAATGGAGACGGTATATCCGGTGTGGTCAATTGGATTATTCCACCCTCGTTCTATATCCCACGTCCCAATCAAATTTCCAATGGCGGATCGTATATTGGGCGTTTCGGTCGTAAAGCCGGGGCGATTGACCTTACACAGCAAACTGTCAACGCGTATGTTCAAGATATGGGCATTACTTCCGATTTCCATACTGTAGAATTATTTAACGTCAACATCGGCCAGCAAAGCGGCGATCAGGTTGCGGATCCGGAAGTGCCGGCGAGTACAATCCATAATGTTGTTTTCTATCTACGCACGTTAAAAATTCCGCCGCGCCGTAATGCCGCAGATCCCGGCGTCATCGCCGGGGAAACGCTCTTTCAACAAACCGGATGCACGGGTTGTCATGTATCAACCCTGGTAACGGGGAAATCCGATATCGAGGCACTGAGTGAAAAAACCATCCATCCGTATTCAGATCTTTTATTGCACGATATGGGATCAGGATTAGATGATAAATATACCGAAGGAGCCGCATTGACTTCCGAATGGAGAACGACGCCATTATGGGGGTTGGGGCTTTCGAAAGAATCGCAAGGGGGAACGGCGTTTTATCTGCATGATGGCCGCGCTAAGTCGATTGAAGAGGCCGTCGCGTATCATGGCGGAGAAGCTTCTTCGAGCCGCACCGCCTTTCTAGCGTTATCGCCAAGTCAAATTGCGTCGATCGTCAAATTCCTGAATTCCCTATAAAAAATGAACCAACCTCGTCGAAATTTTATTAAAACGATTGGTAAATTAGCCGTGGCAGGCGCCATGGCCGACGTCGTTTTATTGACATCGGCATGCGTCGGCGCGCGATATGTTTCGTATGAAACCGCATCCGGTGGAATTCGAATTAATCGAAGTGAGTTCGCCAACGACGTCTTTTTGTTAGTGAAACCAGCTGAAATGCAAACGCCAATCTATATCCGGAAAATCAACAACGATGAATTCTCCGCTGTATTGCTTCAATGCACACATCGGGGCTGTGAAGTCAACCCCACCGGCGATATTCTAGTTTGCCCATGCCACGGGAGCGAATATTCTATCCGGGGCGACGTCTTGCATCCGCCCGCGGAAAAAGATTTAAAACGTTATCCGGTTCAAGTAGAAACGGACACCCTTTTTGTGGAGTTATATTGATATGCGAATCCTAATGACGGGGATAGTCTTCATGCTATTGAATCCCAATCTCGAAGCACAGACAGACACCGTGACGACGCAAGCTGCGGTATACAATCGGCCATTCGTTGCTGGCGGAGAAACGACGATTGCGATCGGAGGATACCTTGAAGGGAATACGAATTATTTCAGTGAAGACGGCGTATCCGAAGGGTTGTCGATGGAATTGCGGCGGTTTAATATTTTTTTATATTCATCGCTTCATCCGCGCATAAAGTTTTTGTCGGAGTTGGAGTTTGAGCACGGTACCGAAGAAATTGCCGTGGAGACCGCGCAATTAGATATCTTATTTCACCCGATGCTGACCTTTCGCGGAGGGATTATTCTGGTTCCGCTCGGTCATTACAATTTAAATCATGACAGCCCTAAATGGGAATTTGTAGATCGCCCATTGGTGACGACGGAAATTATTCCATCCACATTGTCGGACGTTGGATTTGGGTTTTATGGAAAATTTTATCGAGGATCGTGGATTGCCACCTATGATGCGTATTGGGTCAATGGATTGCGCGACGGAATTATTTTTAATGCGTTGGGTCGAACCGATATATCGAGCGGCAAGAGCGGCGAAGTATTTGAAGAGGACAATAACGGTTCCCCGGCGTTTTCCGGCAGGCTTGCATTGCGTCATACGAAATGGGGAGAATTAGGGTCGTCCATCTATCGGGGCGTGTATAATTCTTACAAATTTGAGGGCACTCCGGTGGAGCGTAAGCGTTATGTGACGCTGACGGCGCTGGACTGGAATGCAAAAGTCGGACCAGCGACATTAAATGGGGAAGCAGCCTGGGCGTTCATTGACGTTCCTGGAGACGTGGATGAAATTTATGGTAAAAAGCAATGGGGAGGATATTTGGAATGCGTTTATCCGATCCTGCAGGGATCGTTGGGCGGTTTTGATCGCGCGCGATTAAACGCCAATTTGCGCTTAGAAAAAATCGATTACAATGTCGGAAAATTTTCAACGACCCACGAAAATATTTTTGATGAAGTCAAAGCGGTCGTTTTTGGGTTGAGTTTCCGCGCAACGGGCAATACCGTGCTTAAAGCGAACTATCGATACCACTGGATTCGCGATAATCTTGGGAATCCCGCGTCGCACGTTGCCGGTTTTCAATTCGGTTTTGCGAGCTATTTTTAGCATCGATCCTCTCCATCCAAGAATTCTTTCTTGAAATCTATTTCCTAACCTCAAATTGAACTTCATCAAAAAGTGACGATTCGGAAAGAGACGCACGCAATTTGTATTTTCCGATTTTCAATTGCCATTCCTGATTAAAAGGAGCTGGCGAATTTCCGATCAGAGTGCCATTGAGGAGCCACTTTATTTCTTTTGCATTTGAGGATGCCTGAAAGTAAAGCGCTTGCGAAGAGATGGGTGTATTGGGATCGATCTTAAAAACGGAATTTGAAGCGGGATAAATTATCCTAACTGATTTTTGGGTTGAAAGTGAATGCCCTTCGGTATAACGTTTTTCTTTGAGCCAATCTCGGTAGGATGTTCCCATGGCTTGGGGTACCATACGACCATCCGAATCGTGCCAGTCACATGTCTCGACCGGTTCAGTTCCAGAAGTAAAATATTCGGCTAGCGTTGCATGACATCCTGCGTGGGGTCGCTTGCCTGACAAGCTGCATATCTTCTGTTTGGAGACGGTGTTGGGAATTCGAAAAGGAGTCATCGTCTTGCCCCGGGTAACCGCCAACATGATTTCATGGAAAACCATGCCGGCTCCCGTAATACCGCTAATGTCAAGCATAGGAGAATTATCGAAGTTTCCAACCCATACGCCGACGGTGTAGTCTCGCGTATACCCAATCGTCCAATTGTCCCTGAAATCGGACGATGTACCGGTCTTAGCTGCACAAGGGAATGGCATCGAAAGTGCAGAGCCATACCCAAAAGCCGACGCGCGTGCGGCTTCGTCGGACAATATACTGGAGATGAGAAAGCATGTTGCCTCAGAAAAAACTCCCGTTCGTTTCACGCGCGAGGTTTCAGTCGCAATTCCGGAGAGTTCCGGTACAGTGCCGCCTCTTGCCAGAGAGGCATACGCACGGGTTATTTCAAATAGACTCACTTCGCCATTTCCCAGCGTGAGCCCATGACCGTAGTACTCAGCGCTCTCCGTCAGGCTTTCAAAACCACACGCGCGAAGCTTCTCTAGCAATTCCCCAGGACCGACGTCCATTGCAACACGGACCGCCGGAATATTGTAGGAGCAAGCCAAAGCTACTCGGGCGCGAACGGGCCCGTGAAATTGATGATCATAATTCGTAGGAGTAAATTGTCCTTGCGCGGTCGGAATGATGGTTTCGATATCGGGAATTACACTTGCCGGCGTGATGTGTTTTTCAAACGCGAGCGCATACGTAAAGGGTTTCAGTGCGGAACCGGGTTGTCGCAGTGAAAAAACTCCATTGAATTGTCCGTCGTGCAAACTGTCGAGATAATTGCCGGAGCCCACCATCGCCAAAATAGCGCCCGTACGATTGTCAATTACAAGGGCAGACGCATTGGTAAGATTGGAATTCGAAAACCGTTTGAGTTGGTCGTCGATAATTCGCTCGGCCTGATCTTGCAGTGACGCATCAAGCGTCGTTTGAAGGGTGTCGGTATGTTTTAAGGTCATAACATAATCACAAAAATGAGGCGCACGAAATGTGTTCATTTTCGGAAAAAGGGTCAGCGCTTCTGCGGTTGCCCTTTCGTATTCGTCCGTCGCCAATACTCCGGACGCGTGGATCCGTTCTAAGATCAATTGCTGTCTCAGCAAAGCAGATTCCCGGTGCCGATAGGGATTCAGCCGTGTAGGAGATTTTGGCAATCCGGCAAGCAATGCGGATTCAGCCCATGTAAGGTGCTCGGCTGTCTTCCCGAAATACAATTGGGATGCCGATGTGATTCCGTACGTCTGATTGCCAAACGGGATACGATTCAGATATTCTTCGAGAATCTCCTTTTTCGACAAAGTGTATTCCAGCCTAACGGCCATCCACATCTCGATCAGTTTTAGAAAAGGCGTTCGTGGAAAATGATAGATGTTCTTAATGGTCTGTTGCGAAATCGTGGAAGCGCCGCTCACGATTGACAGGGTTGAAACATTTTGCCACATGGCCCGCAAGAGGCTCTGCAAATCAATACCACGGTGAGAATAAAAGCGTTTATCTTCGATGAGAACGATGGCGGTCACCAGTTTTTCATCGACGGCATCCAGAGGTGTCCATTGGCCATAACCCTCGTCTTGAGAGAGCGCCTCGCGTAAAAGTACTCCATTGCGATCGAGAATTTTTACCGATTGAACTTTTTCATGAGACAAAGAGTCCGTGTCTAAGGGATAAAAAAAACTGAGTAAAACGAAGCCACTGAGGAAAAGTAGATCCTGCCGGCGAACTTGTTTAGTCGAACCACGCAGGAATTGAAAGTGTCTTCTTAAGTCCATTCTATATTAAACGTACGTTCGAAGGATGTTTTGATTGCAGCTTTCAAGTCGCCAACAGATACCGTGGAGATTGAAGAAATTTCAATTGTTTTTTTATCAAAGACTTCACGCATTTGTTTTTTTTTCTCTTCCGGCAGATTCAGACAGTCGGCGAGCTTTCGATGGTACTTGCCTATCAAAATTGAGCCATGCTGCAAAACTGCGCCGGCATAACGTCTCTGGGCGCTGCCGACTAATTTCCTTCCGTCTATTTGAATCTCGCTTTTTGCGGAGTTAGAAAAGCATATCGCGGACGCTGATTCCCTATAAAGAGAACGAAAATTCGGTTGAACACAAACCCTTTTGGCGTCGATATCCACTGCATGAAATCCATTGACCAGCGCTTCGGAAATTTGTTCGTAGGACGCGTCCACACCGCCGGAGATCTCATTCGAAAAAATGACGGAGTAGGTGAGCTCCTCGGCATGCAGGACTGCGCGCCCGCCGGTTGGGCGTTTTACGACCTCGATGCCTTCGGCGCGGCAATATTCAAGATCAATTTCCTCCGGCGCCTGATTTTTTCCGAGAGAAATGCAGTAGGGCGTCCATTCAAAAAATCTCAAAACCGGCGCATGATGCCCTTGTGCAACACTTTCGGCAAGCGATTCGTCAAGCTCCATATTGTATTTGCCGGAATGGGCACCGGTATCTATAAATTTCCATTTTATTTCCATAGGCATATTTATAAAAAAGAATGATTAAAAAAAATAGTAACGCAGCGAAAACCACCGAACACTATGAAAATTCATGGAGAACAAGCTTTGTCAAAAAAAAATTGAAAAAGCACATGTTTTATTCGATATTGCGCTCGTTTTACAATAGAGAAAAGGAGTTTACTTGAAAATCAGCCTCTTGTTATTGGGTTTAGCCGGTAATGTTTTTTCGCAGTCGTCAACAGCTGGAGTTCTAATAAGCAGTCTCCGGGCTGCTCAGGACTCCGTATCACGTATTCTGCCGGACAGTCTGAATTTAGATGTACCATTTTTTTGCCAAGCACCTTTTACCAACAAGGAAAGCTGGGATGTTCATCGCGAGAGTTGCGAGGAAGCGGCGGTTCTTCAGGTGATCTACTATAATCGCGGGGTGAAACGCGTAGACCTCCACAAAGTAGACAAGATTTTAGTTGAATTGATTGATTGGCAATTAAAGCGATTCAAAGGACACTTTGACCTTCGGTGCGATAGCGTCAAATGGTTTACAACCGCCTATTTTGGACTGAGTAGCGACGAAGTAAAAATCATTCGACGAGCAAAAATACACGATATCAAGGAGTGGCTGGTCAAGGGTTTTCCCGTCGTTGCCATGACGAGCGGTTATACGCTCAATAATCCACACTACGTTGATAACCTTCGCGCGGGTCAGATGAGCGGTTACCACATGCTTGTGGTAAAGGGCTATACTCCGGACCGCATTCTAACCAACGACGTTGGGACGATGTACGGCAAGGATTATTGGTATCGATACGACCAATTTCAGCAGGCGATGGACGATCACGGCGGTGATGTCATCGTTATCGTTCCTAAAGATAAAATGTTGATCGCGGAGAAGCTCTTACAAGATCAGAAAAAAAGGAAACAAGCGAAATGAAGAAAGCAATTCTCATAGGTGTGCTAATTTTAGGAATTGGCGGATTCGTTTTTTATCCAAAATTTAGCGACTATCGTTTTCGTCAGAAAATCGAGTCAGAAAATGAATCGGCATTAAATGACGTAAAGACTTCAACAATTCAGACCGAAACAAAAATCGATAGTAAACTTAAACCACTTGAAAAAGCATATCTGGAAGTCCCGTTCTATTGTCAGGCGCCTCACCAAAACGCCGCAAGTTGGAAAATTCACCATGCAAGCTGTGAAGAGGCGGCGGTTTTGCAAGCGGTTCATTTTCATAAAAATATGAAAATGAGTAACATGGATTCCGTGGATCGGGTGTTGCAGGATATGGTCGCGTGGCAAGAAAAAAATTGGGGTATTCATAAGGATATTCACGCGGATAGCGTAAAAATGTTGATGGTAAAATATTTTGGTTACGCGGAGGATCAGATAAAAATCCTTCGAAAAGCAACGGTTGCCGATATCAAAAATTGGGTCTCCCGGGGTTACCCGGTTATAGCACCGACCTATGGACGAACGCTCAATAATCCTTTTTACACGGCGCCGGGACCTATGTATCACATGGTTACCGTCATCGGATATACAACGGATCGCATAATTACCAACGATGTTGGAACGAAGCGGGGCAAAGATTTTTCATATCCTAACGACATTTTTCAGAAATCAATGGATGAGGAAGGTGCGGATTGTCTGGTCATTGTGGTTAAATAGTTATCTTAACGTGAGTCATTCAAGGGAATTATTATGAAACTTGGTATCATCCTTCAAACCAAAGAATTCGAAAAAGCATGGAATGCATTTCGCTTTGCCAATACGGCCAAAAAACAGAGCCACGAGGTCAAAGTTTTTCTCATGGGAGAAGCCGTGGAATGCGAGACGTTAGTTCACGAAAAATGGGACGTCGCCGGACAATTAGAAATATTTCATAAAGCCGGAGGAGAAATCTTGGCGTGCGGAACATGTCTGAAATCACGTCAAATGGATGAAACGGCAGCATGCCCGATTTCTACGATGATTGATTGCGTGAATCTGGTCACGTGGGCCGATAAAACAGTGACGTTTTGACAGCGTAGGATGCTTAAGTAATGAAAGATGATCATCGACTCACGGCAATCGCTGATCTCCGAAAGAATTCGGATTATTTTTTGGCGGGTACAAAATTCTAATTCAAGAAAAAATAGACGTTTTTTTCCTTGCTATAAACCGCCTCCTCATCTATCTTAGGCCGCTTTTCGAAAAAATGTTTTTTGATGCTTTTTTATAGGTTTATGAACTGCAATTTTCAACGACTCACATATACTAATTCTTAGAATAGTTAACCCTGAATTCCCATGGAGTTCAGGGTTTTTTCATGATGAAAACAAACGAACTCATAACGCAATTGCTCAAGAATCATGGTGAAAATCCTGAACGGGAAGGCTTGCGCGATACACCCATGCGAGTTGAGAAGAGTTTTGAATTTCTTCTGAACGGTTATTCTAAGAGTGCGGAAGAAGTCATTCAATCGGCGATCTTTAATGAGCATTTCAACGAAATGGTATTGGTCAAGGACATTGAGATGTACAGCCTTTGCGAGCACCATATGTTGCCGTTTTTTGGCAAATGCCACATCGCCTACATTCCCGATGGAAAAGTAGTTGGGCTAAGTAAATTGCCGCGTATCGTCGATGTTTTCAGCCGGCGTTTGCAAGTTCAGGAGCGTCTGACGATGGAGATTGCTAATGCTATTCAAAATACGATCCATCCTCAGGGTGTCGGCGTGATTATCGAAGCGCAGCATCTTTGTATGATGATGCGTGGTGTCCAAAAGCAGAATAGTACCACCACGACGAGTTGTATGCTCGGAGTTTTTAATTCGGATATGCGTACCCGAACGGAATTTTTGAAGTTACTCAATAACCATAAATAATCTGAGGAGAAGAAAATGTCGGACAAAGTTCTAGTTCAATACGAAGTGAAGGACCGGGTAGCAATTTTAACGCTTACGGATCCGCCGGCCAATACGTATACGCATGAAATGATGATGCAACTTGACGCGGCTATTTTGAAAGCGCGTTTTGACGAAAATGTCAATGTGATTGTTCTGACCGGTCTTGGAGAAAAATTCTTTTGCGCCGGAGCGAATATCGACATGCTCAGCAAAGCCGATCCGGTGTGGAAGTATTATTTCTGTCTTCATGCCAATGAAACGTTGTTGCGTCTTGAACACACACCTAAACTTGTCATCGCCGCATTGAATGGACATTGCGTGGGTGGTGGTCTCGAAATAGCTCTCGCCGCCGATATACGCATTGCCCGCAAAGACGGTGGTCAGGTTGGTTTACCGGAAGTTTCGCTCGGCGTGCTTCCCGGTACCGGTGGAACGCAGCGTTTTGCGCGCGCCGTCGGTCGGACAAAAGCGATCGAATTGATGTGTACAGGCAGGAAATTTTCATACGAAGAGGCGCTAGACCTCGGTGTTGTCAACTATATCTATGAAGGAAAAGGACCGGAGTTCATGGAGCAAGTGATGGCTTATGCGAAACAATTCGCAACGCCAAACAAAGCGGCTATGGCCGTCGGTCACATTAAACGTTCCGTACAGACGGGTATAGAAATGGGTCTGGAGCATGGACTCTCGCTGGAGCGCGAATTGCAGTCCGCGTTATTTAAGAGTAGCGATGCCAAAGAAGGGCTCATGGCATTTGTTGAAAAACGTACGCCAAAATTTACAGGGCGCTAATGCTTCGACGCACGAAATATAGTTTACGAAATTATTGGAAAATAGCCGGAGAAGCCGCTTCGGCTTTTTCTCAAATTCAAAATGCACTAAACACAATTTAGTGCATTTTTTTTCACCAAAATGAAAGGTATTTACCTTGCAAACCATGATAGCACATTTGGTAAACCTTCAGGGGATCGATCGCAAACTCGCGGACATTGAAATGTTGCGCGGAGACTTGCCTAAAATTGTTGAAAGACTGAAAGCCGAGTTGGATGAATTTAGACTGGAGATTCAGCAGGATCGTGATTCGGTTACTAATTTCAATAAAGAGAAGAGCGATTTGCTCGGAGAGCAATCCTTGACGCAGGAGAAACTCGCCAAATATCAGGACCAACTTTATAAGGCAACATCAAACAAAGAGTACGAAGCTACTTCCGCCCAGATTGAATTTTGCGAGCAGGAAATGGCGAGGTTCAAGCTTCGCATAATTGAAATTGATGCCAACGTCATGGAACTGGAGGAGGGCATTAAGCCAAAAGATGAAAAAATGGTCGAGCTCGAGAAAGAATATTCAGAGCGCGAAGCCGAGCTTCACATTAAAATAGAAGAAACGTCAAAAGAGGAAAACGAGCTGCGTGGACAGCGGGACATGCTGACGCCCCTTATTCGACAGGATCTGATGAATAAGTACGAACGCATACGTAAGGCCAAGAATGGCATCGCCGTTGCGCCGTTAGTAAAGGAGTCTTGCGGCGGTTGTTTTCGACAGACCCCACAACAGATTATCATTGAGCTGAAAAAGCGCGAAAAACTCTTGAATTGTGAATACTGCGGCCGCATTTTGTACATTGACACCAATGTAAAATCTTTGGTTTCGTAAAAACTCGGAGGATCGTAGGATGTTTTCGCAGGACTTTCTAAAGGGAAAAACCATTCTAATTACAGGTGGGGGCACCGGCCTTGGAAAAAATATGGCGGAGTACTGTGCCAGGTATGGCGCGAACATCATAATTTCAGGCCGACGAAAAGATGTATTGGAGGAGTCCGCGCGGGAAATTTCAAAGAATGGCGCGGACGTTTTGCCCTTGGTTTGTGATGTTCGCCAACCTGAAGCTATTCAGGCTATGGCCGACAAGGGAATGGCGCGGTTTGGCAAAATAGATGCGCTCATCAATAACGCCGCCGGAAATTTTTTATGCCCGGCTGAAAGGCTTTCGGTTAATGGCTGGAACGCTGTTATAGATATTGTATTGAACGGGACATTCTATTGTTCGAGTACAATTGGAAAAATAATGATAGAAAATGGCGGAGGCACGATTATCAATATCGTTGCCACCTACGCATGGGCCTCCGAACCCGGAGTCGTCCATTCAGCGAGCGCCAAAGCCGGAGTTCTCGCCATGACGAGAACTCTTGCGGCGGAATGGGCGCGCTTTGGTGTTCGAGTGAATGCAATTGCGCCGGGCGCTATACGTACAGAAGGGACAGATAAGAACCTGTGGGGTGATTCCGGACAGCGTGACCGTATGAGTGGACGTATTCCCATGCGACGATTTGGTGTCCCCGATGAAGTTTCCCACACCTTGTTATTTTTACTTTCCGACTTTTCGCGGTATATAACAGGAGAAGTGATTACCGTAGATGGCGGAGGGTGGATTGGTAAAGGGACTTATGAAATGATTGATATGAAGGACATAAATAATTTTGGCAAATAGAATGAAATCAATTTTTAGATTTGCTGTCATTTTCACTCTTCTGGTGTTCTTTGCAGATAGTGTTCGTGCTCAGAAGATTGTTGCCAATGTGAAGATAATTAAAGACAAATTGCAGGGCAGAAACCTTGACCTGTTTGAGGGGCTTGAAAGCAAACTCTTGAGTTACATTAATAACTACAATTGGGCGAAAAACGACGATGAAACTCCGCTCAATCTAGATATACAGATTTTTTTGGAAAAAGTCTCAGACGTGGGTGAGACGCGAAGAGTAAATGCAACCATTTACTTGTCCAACTCAAAAGAAATGCAATTTCTTGACAACGGTTGTATTTTCAGCATGCGGAAGGGCTCGACGTTTTATCATGACGAGAATACGGTTGATTCATTTTTAAGTATTTTCAATTTCTATATCTACTTAATGCTTGGTGATGAATGGGATACGCTTGGAAAACTGGCGGGAACACCTTTTTTTCAACAAGCCCGTACCGTTGCGACACTGGGAAAGAGTTCGATTTTTGAAAATGCTTCTGGATGGGATGCACGGCTGATAAAGTCGGGAGACTATCTCGATACACGCTATCAAGACTATCGTATTATGAAAGACTTTTTCTATGAAGGAAAATCAAATTTTGACCATGGTGAGGTCGAAACAGCCCGGAAGAACTTCAAATTAGCCCTCGATCTGCTGGAGAACATCATTAATAAGAATATTACTTCCTATCATTCAGAACGTTTTCTTCAACGTAATTATCTTGAGTTTTGTAAGATGTTTGAAAAATCCAATGAGAAAAAAGTTTTTGATCGACTTATTGCGCTCGATTCCAAAAATAAAGATACCTACCTAAAATACCGCGATAAGAAGTAATGACATTCTCAGTCTTAGTTATCGAAGACAATGCCACGATGCGTGAAGGTATGGTGGAGGCTCTTTCACAGGCTCATTACCGCGTGTTGGGCGTCAGTGGCGGCCTTGAGGGGATCGCCTGTCTTAAGGAGTTTGCTCCGGACTTAGTCATTACGGACTATAAGATGACCCCGATGGACGGCCTTACGGTTTTGAAACGCGTAAAGGAGTTTAATCCGAATACGGAAGTGTTTTTAATAACTGCTTTTGGAACGGTTGAAATTGCCGTTTCGGCCATGAAGCTTGGAGCTGTCGATTTTTTAACAAAGCCTTTCTCGCCGGACGAATTGCTGGTTAAAGTCGAAAAAATACTCAAGATCTATTCGGAACGAAAAGAATTCATCAAAGCCGCCGATGAGAACGAATATTTTCGAGACGAAATAAAAACACGCTATGACTTTCGAGAGATTGTGGGTGATTCGCCTAAAATGCGGAGTATCTATAATCTAATTGAAAAAAGTGCATCGACCGATAGCTCTGTGGCCATCTATGGTGAAAGTGGAACGGGAAAAGAACTGATTGCCAGGGCGATCCACTACAATAGTTCCAGAAAAGAAAAACCGTTTATAAAGGTTAATTGCGCGGCGCTTTCAGAGACGCTCTTGGAGAGCGAGTTGTTTGGGCATGAGAAAGGTGCGTTTACCGGCGCTATTAAGACGAAAAAAGGTCGTTTTGAATTGGCTGATACCGGTACGCTTTTCTTGGATGAAATCG
>JANNSF010000174.1:0-4092 GCA_031402315.1 bacterium
CTTCAAGGCCTGCATTGCGTGAGGCTTCACGGAGGATCGCCACGTATTGATTAAACACCGTCTGATCAATTGTAAAATCGGTAAGCTTCATATCCGTGGTCTGCGCCATCAGCAATACCGTGACTTTACCACGCTCCATACGCTTTTTGATAATCTCGCGAACATCGTTTTCCTTGTGGACCATGACGCGCGGACATTTCCACGATTGATCGAGATACCGGCTATTGAGCGTTCTAATTTCCACGCTCCATACCGTCTTCCCCATCGTCTCTTGAGCCTTTCCAAATCCTGTCATACTGTGAATCATAGTTTCCTTTATTATGAATTTAAGCGGGGAAATAATATCGCTAATGCCCCTGAAAGGCAAAGTAAAAATTGTCGCCATTCTCATTGTGTTGTAATTTCCATAAATGGGATATTTATTAAATCCTTATAAACCTAAAAGCACGAAAGTGATGAAAAAGATTTTCTACCTCCCGGCCTGTAAAACTTGCCTAAATATGATGGCGGAACTTAAACTCGGGAAAGACTTCGAGATTCAGGATATCAAAGCCGATAAAATTTCTCCCGATCAACTTGAAGACATGAGAAATCAGACCGGATCATACGATGCCTTCTTTTCAAAACGCTCCTTGAAATTTCGTGCATGGAACCTTCAGGATAAAGAATTGACAGAATGGGATAAACGCGATCTGATTTTGAAGGAGTACACGTTTTTGAAACCCCCGGTGATCATTATAGAAAATGAGATTATTGTTGGCATTGCCAGGGCCACTGTCGATGCCATTAGGAAAGTCATCCGCTAGCTCATTTGCGCATAATTTTTGTGCCACTTCTTTCCTCCGGATATGACCAACGTCATTTCCACCAAGCAATTTTTGGCTTAGGTTATCTCAGGACTTAACCGGAGGTGATTTATGGCGAAGATACGAACACTAATCATGGGTGCGGCAGGACGAGACTTTCATAATTTTAACGTCGTTTACCGCGATCATAAAGAATACGATGTACTGGCATTTACGGCGACACAGATTCCTAATATTGACGGGCGCAAGTATCCTGGCATTTTAGCCGGAAAACTTTACCCCAAAGGAATTCCTATCTATCCGGAAAAGGATCTGGAAGCGCTGATTCGAAAATTAAAGATCGATGAAGTTGTTTTCGCCTACAGCGATGTACCGTACGCGTATGTCATGTCGCGCAGTTCCATCGCCAATGCGGCCGGCGCCCATTTCAAAATGCTCAGCGCAAAGTCCACGATGATCAAAAGCACAAAGCCGGTCATTTCAATTTGCGCTGTACGCACCGGTTCCGGAAAAAGCCAGACGACGCGACGAGTTTCAAAAGTCCTGCAAAAAATGGGCTTCAAGGTGGCCGCTATCCGTCACCCGATGCCGTATGGCGACCTTGCCAAGCAACGTGTTCAGCGCTTTGCCCGAATCGAGGATCTTAAGAAACACCGCTGTACGATTGAAGAAATAGAAGAGTATGAACCGCATATCGTTTCCGGAACCATTATCTATGCCGGCGTGGACTATGAAGCCATTATTCGTCAGGCGGAAAAGGAGGCCGATGTCATTCTTTGGGACGGAGGAAATAACGATATGCCGTTCTATATGCCGGATCTCAATATTCTGGTCGCGGATCCCCTGCGCACAGGTCATGAACTTTCTTACTACCCCAGCGAAGCAAATTTGCGTATGGCCGATGTCGTGATCATCAATAAGGAAGATTCCGCCGATATTCTTTCCATTAACACCCTACGTGATCACATTGCTGCGATCAATCCGAAAGCAATTCTAATTGATGCCGCGTCCCCGATCGTGGTTGATCACCCCGAAAGAATTACTCACAAGCGTGCACTCGTTGTTGAAGACGGACCGACACTCACGCACGGAGAAATGAAATTTGGTGCCGGTACGGTGGCCGCGCAAAAATTCCACGCCAAGGCTATTGTGGATCCAAGACCCTTCACGGTCGGGACCATTACGGAGACTTTTAGAAAATATCCAAATATCGGAATTCTTCTTCCGGCCATGGGTTACGGAAAAAAACAAGTCAAGGATCTTGAAGCAACCATCAATCGTACTCCGTGTGATGTTGTAATCATCGGAACGCCCATCGATCTAAATCGCGTCATCGCCATAAAGAAACCCAGCGTGCGCGTCAGCTATGACCTGCAGGAAATAGGAACGCCCAATCTTGACACGGTATTATCCTCATTTGCAAAAAAGTCTCTGAAGTAATTTACACTTCCCTTAAAATCCCGTTTTGACTACATTCGAAGCGGGATTTTTTATTTATGCGAAACGCAGAAAAATGACTATCAAAATCGGCATCCTGACAGCATCGGATCGGGCAAGCGCAGGCGCTTACGAAGACCTTTCAGGGCCCGCCATTATTCATACCCTAAAAGAATATCTGATTTCGCCATGGGAAGCCGTTTATAGGATAATACCGGACGATCAAATGTCGATTGAATCAGAGCTGATTCGAATGACCGATACAGAAAGTTGCTCACTCATCGTGACGACGGGCGGAACCGGCCCCGCCAAGCGGGACGTCACGCCGGAAGCAACGGAATCGGTTTGTGAAAAGCTAATGCCGGGCTTTGGGGAGCTGATGCGGGCTGTTTCACTAAAGTACGTACCGACCGCCATTTTGTCGCGGCAGACAGCCGGTATTCGAGGAAAATGCCTTATTGTCAATCTTCCCGGAAAGCCAAAGTCTATTCGTGAATGCCTCGATGCAGTTTTTCCGGCCATTCCCTATTGTATAGAAATCATCGGAGGACCATCATTTCAAACGAACGAGTCTATCGTCAAGTCTTTTCGCCCAAAATAGCATGCGTATCCATGCGGCATTGTGCATTGAAACGAGGTAGATGGAAATGCTATTCCAAGAGAACTAAGGAGTTAAAAGCGGCGAGCGTACTACAGAACGGATACTTTCACATCAAGTGAAAATGAAAATCTTCTGCCGGTGACAATTCCCTCAAGATTATTCGTGGCTATATTAATTGTTGTTTTACCAATAATCCATCCCAGTCCGCCGGCCAGATTAAACCCCCGGTTATCACCACCTACCGACATACCCGTTCTTAATAGTAAATTTTTTGCTGTTTTGAACTCTGCTCCTGTTGAAAGGCGCGGCGAGGCTTTTCCCGCAACACTATTGAGATAATGTTCGAAATCCATCGCGAGCAGAATTTTTGATGTTATTTGATAACCTGCCCCAACGCGCAAAATGCGCGGCATTTCGGTTGATATTGATTCTTTATTGATCGTCGTATCCGACGATTGTTTGTTCTTTTTGACACCAAAGATATCATCGGAGCGAACGGAATAATCGGCCTGCGTTTGTTTTGCCTCGGTGGACCACGCAATATTACTAAAAAGGTTTTGACAACTGATTCCGGCAAACCAATCTTTTGTAATCTGAGCCGAAATACCGAAGTTGACGCCAAATCCATTTCCACCGGCCGCGTGCTGAGCGCGTACACGACCAATGGCATTGACACTATCGGATTTTTCTATGTGACCAAATAATTCAGACAAATTCACGTGCTGAATGCCATAGTAGTATTGTACCGTCGTGCCGACCGCAATTTCACGAATATTTTTCTCAAAAATATGCACTGGAAAACCACCGGCGAGTGCGACATGTACGATCGCGTCCCCGCCGCCTTTACCGTCGGCACGAAGATCTTTCGACCCGATCGTGTACGGATCGGGCGATAATATAATATCAAACACTTCCTTTGGCGTATTGAGCCTGGCTCCTCCTCCGACACCGACGGCAAATGAATAGTTACGATATTGAACGCCAAGAGCCCTCACCTCGGCGTCGCCATTAAAATCAAACGTCGGATCCCCTCCAAAAGATTTTAATATTGTCTTCTTATCTTTGACGGTCAATTTCTTACCGTTATAGTGATTATACGCGGCGCTGCTGAAAACGTTATTGGCAACACGCACGCCAAAACCAATCGCGTAAATAGTTAATTTAGGCTTGAGTTTGTAATTAATTCCTAAATTTGCGGGATTCCAATAATACGCTTCTGTATTTTCGGCAATGGCCGTTTGAGCACGT
>JANNSF010000175.1:0-51238 GCA_031402315.1 bacterium
ATTTTTGGAATAACTATATATATGGCGATACGGATGAACTATTCTTACCTGTGCAAAATTTTTCGGGTGAAACCAATATCATTCTTTCTTTTGATGTTGCTTATGCCCAATACAACGGGACTTCGGATGACAAACTGAGTGTGATGACGTCTACAAACTGTGGCGCTACATGGACGAGTGTGTATTCAAAGCAAGGGGCTGTGTTGACAACCGCGCCTTCTAATTCTACAAGTACTTTTTTGCCCAATGCAACGCAATGGCGCAGAGATACAGTTTATTTGAATGCATTGGCCAATCAAACTTTTGTGCTGGTAAAGTTTTCGGCTATTGCAGGTTATGGCAATAATCTATATCTGGATCATGTTAATCTTGGTAAACCCGGCACTACCGGAACCACTACCTCAGTGAGTGAAATCAATAGAAATACCATTAGCTGTCAATTATTCCCTAACCCAAGTTCCAACATAACTGCACTTTCTGTCCATTTATCACAAAATGAATCTATTGAAATTACAATTCTCAACAGTATAGGGCAATTGGTCTATTCTTCAAAAAACAACAGCCTTTTTGTCGGGTCCAATACCATTCACATTAATACTGAAGCTTGGGCGGCGGGAGTTTATGTGGTGAATGTATCCAGTTCAAAAGCTATAGTAAATACCAAATTAATAATTGAAAAATAACTTTACGAAACGTTAGATACAAGAGCTAACAATTGGATTAACCATTAAACCCTGAACAGACCGTGGAGAAATTCAACAGTCTACGATGTAAGTGTTTGTTTGAACGGCTTGGTTACTTCTTGCGAACTTTTGAGTTTTAAACCTTAAGCAGGCCACGGAATCCCCTGCCAGCATAATACGATTCGGCCCCGTTGTGATACACAAAAACGGTTCCATAGCGAAAATCAGCGAAGATCGCCCCGCCTAACTTTCTAATTAAAGCTGGTGCTTTTACCCAACTGGATGTTTTTGTATCAAACTTTCCAAACTTTTGCAATGCGCGATATTGCTCTTCCGTTAATAACTCAATACCCATTTCGGCGGCCATACCCTCAGCACTGGCTTTAGGTTTATTTTCTTTTCGTGAGTCAAGTGCTTCTTGATCGTAGCATATACTTCTGCGACCTATAGGGCTTTCATCCGAACAATCATAGAAGGTGTACTCGTCTGTTTTTTTATCATACGCCACCACATCAGGTTCTCCACCCGTTTCCTCCATTTTATGAAGTGACCACATTTTTTGAAAATTTGCTTTTAGTTTAGCTTCCAATTTAAGCCATTCAATCCCTTCATGACGCTTCCCATTTTTTTCAAAACGAATCTTTAACGTATTGAGCAGTTCTTCGCGTTGTTTTGGAAGCAACTCTTTTTTACTTGTCTTTGCCATACTGTTTTTATATTCTAATATCTTGTATTGAGTAAAAATTAATTCATCAACTTTATCAAACCGTGTCTGATTTAGAGGGGGTTAGACTTTGAACCGCCACTTTTGCCAAACCCGTGTTATAGGCTGCCCTTCTTGTCTGTTTATTTCATTTTGTTAAACATATAACGGCTTATTTTCCATTGTCCGTCCACCTTTCGAAGCACAAACAATTCTCTGTTTTCTTCTGGAACTGTCTGCCCGTTTGCGTGAATAAGTGTTGTGCCTTTTGAAGTTGTCCTTGCAAACGCATAGTCGCCATCAACGACAATTTCGTCAATGAAAAACTCAATATGCAATTGAATGGTTTTAAATACAAATTCATAAGAACCCTTTATCTGTTCCTGTCCACTTGCGGAAGGTCCGTTTGAAGGCATAAATACACCGTCTTGAGTATAAAGCGGTAATACTTGAGCAACATTGGAAGCATTTAGTGCGTCACGGTATGAGAATAACATTTTCTCAATGGCTTGTTTTTCTGTTGTTGTAGTCATTTCTGTTTTGTTTTTATTACTATCAATTGATTGTTTTTCTGTATTGTTTTGGCAACTCGTAGCAAGTATGAGCAGAACCGCTGGAATAATTATTTTTTTCATTTTCTTATTGATTTAATTACGTTGTAAAGTTGAGTAATTGTTATAGCCAGTGCATTTAGCAACATTATTTACGTTAATTTTTTTCATTATTGATAGCAGGTCGTATACCATAAATTAGCAAATAACCAATCATCCAAAATTCTCCAACTGTCGCAGGTATAACAAGGATATCTGAATACGGACTATGAACTCCTGCGCAGATAATAAAGGTCTGCAAGATGTATCCTATTCCACCAATAAATAGTATTCGTCCGAGCCAAACAGGCATTCTTCCTGAACTGATTACAATAGCCCCCATTGGCATTAGCCAAAGTCCAAAGAAAAGACCACCAACTGACCAAGCATTTGTGATTAGTTGCCCTAATAGTTGCATCATTATTGCTTTCTCTTGTAAATTCGGCAAAGATGAATTAGCAATCTCAATGGCAGAGTTCATCGCTATTGCACTAACCACAATTACAACAGCGTTAACTGTTCCCCAAATTCCAAGTATAGAGGCCGCCCATTTGTTTATTTCACGAAACAGTCTATAAAACCATACTGCGGCAAGTGCTTGCGAAACAACAATAAGCAACTCAAATAGAAGTCTCACTCTTGAAGTTGTCTCAAGCTCAGTTAAATTTGTCAACGTTTTTTGAGGGTCGCCAGAAACGAAAATCTGTGGGTGAAAAATTAGAAATCCCAAAATCCCAGAAATTGCCAAGATCAAATACCACAAACCTGTAAGTCTTGCAGTCTTAATTAATTGTTTTTGTTCCATTGTCATTTTTCCGTTTGTTTACTGTTTAATTGCATTGGCTATAGCGTTTTGCAGATTTGCGATGGGCGGGATTTTCACCACTGAACTTTATGCGGAGCACGAAACCCCGCCTATTGCAAATGTGCTGTTATAGCCAGTGCTTCTTGTCATTTGTCGCCAAAGTTTGATGATGCACCCTTGTTTCATTTTTCCGTCAAGCACAAGTCCAACTGCCTTTTTCAAGTCGTCAAGTGGAATTGAGTCAGTTTTCCAGCCGTAAGGATATGTAATGTGTGAACTTGTTTTTTTGTCTTTTTCGCAGAGTATATGTTTGGCTCCGTCTGGTAATTGGGTGGTCTTTTCAACCATAAAAGTCCGTTCTACTTTATCTCCTGCTTTAGTTAGCAAATAAACTTTGTAAGAAATGTCTAAACTTTCTTTTGGGTCAACGAGATATTTGTAAACTGTCATTTTCTGTCCGCCCCATTCATACTCGTCAATTGCTACATTTTTATATTTCATATCGTCTTCAGAAAGTTGGTTATTGTTGTAAGCAACTTTCATTAGTCCTAAGATGCTGTCAGCCTTTACATATTCTTTAGCACCATTGTATGACTTGATTAGTTTAGGATAATATTCAAAGTCCTTGGGATTAATGTTTATTACTTGCGAATAAGCCTTGGCAGATTTCAAATAGTCTTTTGTAAATGTGTATTCAAGTTGTCCGATAGTTTGAAGGGTTGTTAAATAGTAGCTATTTGTTTTCGGAACGTTGTCCGCTGCTTCGTAAAATAATGTCAACGCTTTTGCGAATTCCTTTTTTTCGTGATAGATGTGGGCTACCCAAAAGAATGGCTCACCAAAAGTATTTGGAAGTTTCTTAGCTTCTTCAAAGACTGCAAGTGCTTTGTCCTGCTGCCCTTGATAGTAAAGGATAAGTCCTTTCTCATTTACAAACTCCTGATTTGTCGACTCTTTTTTTATTGCACTTTCAATTTCTTTCATTGCCTCGTCATACTTTTTAATGTAACGAAGTGAAAGTCCTTTATAAAAGTGAACTGAACCATTGTCAAGTCCTTTTGAGATTGCTTTGTCGTAAAACTCAATTGCTTTGTTGTCGTTTTCGAGTTGGAAAAATGCGAAGCCTACCATATACAATTCGTCAGGCGTTAGTTTGTCCGCTTTACTCTCAAGTTTAATAAGGTCTTGATAATTCTTGTTGTTGTAAAGTTCTGTTGCAGTCTGTCCGTATGAAAACGAATAGAGCAAAACTGTCAAAATGAATGTCGCTGTTTTTCTCATATGTTTTGTTGTCGTTGTGTCGTCTGTTAGTATTGGCTATAACTTGTTTATAGCGGCCACAAAATCACACCTATGCAACAAAAACACGCTGGCTTTGTGCCATAAGTAGCCGAAGTTATTTTGTAATTCAAACACATACAAAGATTACTATATATCAGACCGAAAGTCAATGAAGAGGTCACACTTGTTTTCACTTCTTATCTTCCTCGTCAGGTCGCAGAACCGATAAGCGCCAGAATTTAAAGGCTTCACGCCTCGTTGAATGGTCCATTGGAGCGAGAGGAAATGGACTTGTCATTGTAGTTCATGCTCCCATCAATAAATCCGAGCTGAAGACAAAAATAGTTCCGGACTCGGGCTATCCACAGAATCCCTTTTGAAAGGCCGCGCCTGCCATTTTGATTAAAATAATCTTTCCCTGAAAATATTTTCTATATATTCTGTTCGATGAAACCTTCACTCTCAACAGAAATCAAGTATCTCAAAGGCGTCGGTCCTAAACGCGCCGAAGCTTTGAATTCGGTTGGCATTCATACGTTTGCAGACCTCCTCGATTATTTTCCGCGCAAATATATTGATCGCGCCAATATGATGAAAATCGAGGACATCAAGGTCGGCGATCAGGTGACCATTATTGGCCAGGTTGAGGATTTCAATTTGAAGTCCAATCGCAAGGGATTCGGCGGGCGATTTGAACTCATGCTCACAGATGACACAGGGCGTCTGCAACTCGTTTGGTTTCAGGGCGCGCAGTGGGTGAAGAATGCCTTTGAAGTGGGCGAGACGATCGCGGTTTATGGAAAAGTGGATCAATTCGGCTACTTCAAACAAATCGCACATCCGGAAGTGGACAGGCTCGACTCCGAAGAATCCGATAATTTTATTCACACCGGCGCCCTCATTCCGCTTTATCCTTCGACGGAATTTCTTCGCCGCATGTCATTAGAAAGCCGTGGATTTCGAAAGCTGATCTATCCGATTTTGGATATGACGTCGGAATTTCAGGAAACTCTTTCTCCGGAAATAATTCTCGCCCATCAATTATTGCCGCTATCCGCAGCCCTCCGTCAGATTCATCAACCGATTACTCAGCAAAATCGCCTCAAAGCCGAAGAGCGCATTAAATTCGAAGAACTCTTCTACCTTCAACTCATGATGGCGATAAGAAAAAAGTCAATCCAATCGCCCAAAGGCATACCGTTTACGGAAAGGGTTACAAAAACAAAGACTCTTTTAGCTAAATTGCCTTTCGAACTCACCGCGGCGCAAAAAAAAGTGATTCGTGAAATTTATAATGACATGTTATTGCCGCGCCCTATGAATCGACTTGTGCAAGGCGACGTCGGAAGCGGGAAAACCATTGTCGCGGTGATCGCGATCCTGCTCGCGGTGGAGAATGGCTACCAGACTGCCTTTATGGCGCCGACTGAAATTCTAGCGGAGCAACACTATTTCGTTTTGCAGGAATTGCTGTGGGAACTCGGGGTGCGAATCGCTTTGATCAAGGGTGGTCAGAAAAAATCTGAGCGAGAAAGTATTCTAGAGGACATTCGAACGCATCAAGTGGATATCGTGATCGGAACGCATGCAATATTTCAGGAGCGCGTCGAGTTTGAAAAGCTCGGGTTCGTCGTCATCGACGAGCAGCATCGCTTCGGCGTCATGCAGCGCGCCGAAATTCGCCAAAAAGCGGTGGCTAAAGGATTTCATCCCGATGTCCTTGTCATGACCGCCACACCCATTCCACGCACACTGGCCATGGCCATTTACGGCGACTTGGATATTTCGATCATCGGTGAAATGCCGGTTGGACGCAAGCCCATTAAGACGGCTGTCCGAAACGAAGGTGCGCGTGAAAAGATCTATGCCTTCTTGCGCGAACAGGTTACGGCAGGTCGGCAGATTTACATCGTCTATCCCTTGATCGAAGAGTCGGAAAAAATTGATTTGAAAGCGGCGAAGGAAGCCTTCGAAGAATTGCAAACCAAAATCTACCCGGATTTGCGTATCGGCTTGCTTCATGGAAAAATGAAGAGCGCTGAAAAACAAGATATCATGGCGAAATTGAAAAAACACGAACTCGATATCCTCGTCAGCACGACCGTGATCGAGGTCGGAATCAATATTCCGAATGCAAGCGTCATGCTGATCGAACACGCGGAAAGATTTGGTCTCTCTCAACTTCACCAGTTGCGGGGCCGAGTGGGACGGGGCTCGGATCAATCGTATTGTATCTTGATGGTCGGAAAAAAGTTCCTCATGGAACATACCGAAATCCGGCTCAATGTCATGGAAGAAACAACGGACGGCTTTCAAATTGCGGAAGAAGATCTAAAATTACGCGGGCCGGGAGAATTTTTAGGTACGAAACAATCCGGGCTTCCCGAACTCAAACTTGCGAATATTATCTGGGATAAAGACCTGATGGCTTTGGCGAGAACTTCGGCATTTGATCTCATCGAAAAAGATCCACAATTGCGTGCGCCTCAAAATAGTATGATTAAAGAAAAATTTGAAAGACTCTTTCGTGAGAAGATATTTTTAGGGGATGTGAGCTAATGTCTGCGTACCGCTTCTGGTATGCTGTCACGAAAAAGGTTGTTTATTATGCAGAAAATAATATCGCGCCGAAGAAAATGCGCTATGGAGTTTGATTTTTATTAAACCGTAAACACTAAACCATTTTAACGATGCAAAATGCGAATTGACTTTAAGATGGCCTCTTCATCGACAAGACGATTCGTCACATATTTATGGAGAATACTCGATATCAATGTTTGATAGGGCAGACCTTCTTGTTTGGATCGGAGTTTGAGTTCTTCCAATACACTTTCTGAAATCCGTATGTTTACCGTTCGGCTTTTGCGAACACGAGTGATCAGCGTTTCTATTTTTTGTCTTTTTTTCTTGTCGAGAGGACGGTAGGCGCTTGCGGCGTCCTCAATTTGCTGTTCGAATGAATCCAATTTAGAGCTCATGGTTCTCCTATTTGAAAAGTTTATGAAATTTCCTGCTTGGAAATATTGTTTTCAGAACAATATTATTATCTGCATCGACAATAAAAGGAACGACATGCGTATAGGACTTGTATCGGACAATGAAAATCATTTGATTCGGTCGTACCGGATTTTCGAGTATGTGCAAATACTTTTGGTCAAGGATAATTTGTGCAACATCCTCAAAAGACACGCCTCGGGTTTCTTTTAATTTTTTGTTTTTTGTTTCGCTCCAAAGAATAGTCATTGGTCAAATATATGGCATATCGTATACATTGTCAACTTAGGCGCCTCAAATGAAGCCTTCACCTAGCGAGTAACAACTAATGTCCACCCCTCACGACGCCTACGCTGTTCTTCGGTTGCCTGAATTTCGCTGGTTCATTTTTGCCAAATTCCTCTTCATTCTGGCTGTACAAATGCAAAGTACGATCGTAGGCTGGCAGATTTATGAAATCACGAAGGACCCTTTATCCTTGGGGCTTATCGGACTGGCGGAAATCCTTCCTTTTTTTGCGGTGGCACTGCATGCCGGCCATGTCGCGGACGTGGTGCCAAGACGACGAATCATTATTTTGGCAACGTCTGCTTTTTTTATCGGCGTGATCTCACTGCTTTTCTTTACGCTTGACGATGGCGCGGTATTGAAGCGCCACGGAGTTTGGCCCATTTATGCGGTGATTGCTTTGACCGGATTGGCGCGTGCCTTTGACGGGCCTGCGATGAATGCGTTCGTCACGCAAATCGTCCCACGGGAACTTTATCCCAATTCCGCCGCGTGGGGCAGCACGACCTGGCAAACGGCGGCCGTTATGGGGCCGGCGCTGGGTGGTGCGATCTACGGCTGGGCCGGTGTTACGGCGGCATACGCCACGGCGGCAGGACTTGCCGCGCTTGCCATCGTTGGAATGACGCTGGTGAAGCCAAGACCTTTGCCGGTGCGTGAGATGGAAGAATCTGTAGCCGAGAGCCTTAAAGCCGGAATTCGTTTTGTATTCAAAACGCCAATTATCCTGGGCTCGATTTCACTTGATATGTTTGCGGTTCTATTCGGCGGGGCGGTCGCTCTTTTACCTATTTTTGCGGCTGAGGTTCTGCATGTCGGGCCGGAAGGTTTAGGTGCTTTGCGTGCTGCGCCATTTATCGGAGCTGCCATAACCGCCATTTTTTTGGCGCATCGTCCTCCCAAACGTCGTGCCGGAATCATACTTCTTCAATGTGTTGCCGGATTTGGATTTTGTATCATCGCGTTTGCGCTATCGGTTAATTTATACTTATCGCTATTTATTCTCGCGCTCAGCGGCGCTTTGGATTGCGTCAGTGTGATCATCCGCGCAACCATTCTACAACTTTATACGCCGGATGCCATGCGCGGTCGCGTTTCCGCCGTGGACAGTATTTTTATTGGTTCGTCCAATGAACTCGGCGCTTTCGAATCAGGCGTTGCGGCAAAACTGCTGGGACTTGTCCGCTCTGTAGTTTTTGGAGGAACAATGACTTTGATCGTAGTAGCCGCTACAGCGTATCTCGCTCCGGCATTGAGGAAGCTGCATATTGGGGCGGGACATGATGACGAATTGAAAGGTAATTAGCATCCTCTCACGGCCTGACAACCGGAAAATAGAATTTCGAATACAGATTATCCCGGTCTACGGTCGGATGCTGTTGATTCTGTGTCGCTTTCGGTACGCCGTTTGACACATATTCGCGTAATTCGTCCGTCGTGACTTTCCCGTCGCCATTGCGATCGGCTCCGCCGGATTTTAGACCGCGAATGATGTATTCTGTGAAATAGCCGTTCTGAATTTCGTCCGACTCGTAGGAAAATTCAGATCCTTGCGAGGAAGAAAAAACGATGGTACCCGATCGCCGCAAAAGATCATTGTAAATAAAGCGATTTTTCTTATACCAATGGGGATTCGGTTTGTCTTGAGCTAATTTGAAGCCTCTCACCGAACGCGCTTTTTTACCGGCGATCGCTCCTCCACTTGCTCCCTCCTCTTCCTTTTCACCCGACTCGCACGTGTCCATAAGAAATAGTTTTTTTCGCGCGGAAAGATTCTGAAATAGGCTTTCGATTCGTTCAAATGCAATTGCCGTCTTCTCCGGGTGGTGCCATTCCGAATTGTAGGCGAGATAATAATACGATGCGTCCGCTTCTGCGGAATACATCCCGTGACCCGCTATAAACAGAATGACAATATCTTCCGTCGTTGCGGAATCCAAAAACATTTTGGCCTCGTCAAACGACGCGGATGAAACACCTTGATCGAGATAGATTCGTGTGCGGACATTGGCGAAGCCCGTATTCATTTTCTTAAACGTCGATTCCAAATCCAAAACATCCTTCGCTGCGTACTTGAGATTGATCGTGCTGTCCTGATATTTTGAAACACCGAATCCCAGGAAATAGAGTTCCGGCAATTTTTTTTCCTGATAGTCGGCAAGTATAAAAGGCCGGTAAGACTCAGTCCCGCGCCGATTTGTGCAACCGATTTCGATTTTATTCGACCCGTTTTGCAAAGTGACGTTCACTTCGATCGTCGTATCATGACCGGATAACCATTGTTCGGATGCAATGGAAACCGGTACGTCATTGGCAAAAACCTGATAGGCCGACAAAGTGTTTTTTGAATCGGAAAATTTTGCACGAATAAAAAAATTTTTGCCGTTTTGTTTCGATTCTAAAATGACAGCCGTTGGCAATTGCAGGTTTTCATCCTGAATTCCTTCTTCCGTGAGACCTAACCTCTTGAGACGAATCTGGTAGCGACGATAGAAATGTTCGTTGAGATCATTGGAACCAAGTTTGAACTGTTTCAAAATGGAATCCGGACGATTGTACCGTGCTGAGAATTGGTCAATGCCGTACGCCGACAGACCCTGAACCATCGCGACAAATTTTCCGCCATTACGCGATGCATCAAAATATCCTTCTTTTGTAAACATTATCCAATCTTCATTGTCCGCAATCCATGCAACATGATCGCCATTGCGAATATCCCAAAGTCTCACCGTTGCGTCATCGCCGCCGCTCAGCAGCTTTGCACCATCCCGCGAAAAGCAGAGCGTATTCACAAAATTCGAATGACCTTCGAAGGTCTGAATTAGCGATCCTCCGGGCGTCCAGATCTTAACCGCATTTTCCGCCGTGGCCGCCAGACGTCGCCCGTCCGGAGAGAATACGATTTGCCCAAAATTTTTATTCTGAATATTGTTTAGATCCCGGATAAATTTCCCCGTGCTGTCCCAGAGGCGAATCCCGGGAATATCATTGCAGCTGAGACTGGCAAAATATTTCCCATCGGGTGAAATGGTGACGCTTTCAATAAGCCCGTAATCTCCGTGTGACATTGATTTCAGCAGTTTTCCATTATAGTCCCAGACTTTTACTTCTCCATAATTTCCCCCGCTGATAATCTTATCGCCGGACACGTCGAGACCATTCACTCCCTTATGACCGGACATGGAACGCAAAATTTTACCTGTCGCGATATCCCAAATCCGAACTCGCCCATCCTCCCCGTGCGTTACGTTCGCGCACGTGATGATTTTCTTACCGTCCGGAGACGCCCGAAGACCACTCATCGCAACCACCTGATCTTTCCAGTTGGAAATTAATTTTCCCTCCAAATCCCAAGTCTTTATGTTTCCATCGGCATCTCCGCTCGCGAAATGTTTTCCGTCTCCGATTATTGCGATTCCGATAATGTAATCATCATGCCCCTTGAAGTTCTTAATCAAACTTCCATCCGAACTCCAGATGCGAATTTGCTTATCCCAGCTTCCGCTGATGAAATATTTTTCGTCCGGAGTCATCGCGACGGACTGAATCCAATGTCCGCCTTCGCCGGGTCCTTTTGCTTCCCCCAGTGTTTTTTGCAAAAGCCCGGTCCGGTCCCAAATCTTAAAGGTATGATCGTAGCTCGTACTGATAATGTTTTTTTCATCCGGTGAAAGCGCGATGCAGGACATCGCTTCTTTATGACCGGAGGGAATAGCCTTCGTGAGTTTACCTTCTGTGCTCCAAACTCGGATCATCTTATCATATCCCGCACTCAATAAAGTTTTTCCGTCTCTTGAAAAGACAAGACTGTAAATATTTTCGGAAGGATTGTAGAGCGTACGAATAATTTTTCCATTCGAACTGAAAATCTGAATGACGTTTCTCCAGCCGCTTACTGCAATTTCTTTTCCATCCGGCGAAAAGCGAACTTCAGAAATTTTATTGCCGAAATTTCCAAACGTCTGAAACTCATGTGAGGCAACATCCCATAGCATTATTTTGAAATCTTCACTACCGCTCACTATTTGTTTCCCGTCCGGTGAAATGTCAAGTGAAGTCACGAGCGCTGTATGCGCCTTCCTTTGAAATTCCACTTCACCCTCAGTGGTCAGTACGCCGACCGACGTATTCGCCGAAAAAGTAAACCGGTTTCCGTCCGGAAAGAATTTCAATCGTGTTACAGGACCTTCCACATAGAAAGATTGTACGTGATTTCCATAGACACTCCACGATTCGACTGTCGGACTTGCGCCTCCCAGGATAAGTGACTGTCCATCCGGCGAAATATCGAGACACCAGACATTGTCACTCGCGTGAATGGTTCGCAGGAGCCGTCCATCCATCGTCCAGAGTTTTACCGTCCGATCGGATCCTGCGGTCGCAAAAAAATTGCCGTCCGGTGAAAAGCATACGAATGAAACACCCCCGCCATGCCCCTCCTGCAAGGTCATTTCAATCGGGAATTTTTGTGAAAAGACACTTGCGACCGAACAAAGTGCTAGTAAGATTCGCTTCATGAAAGATGCACCTGATTTATATTTGTCAAAACTATCAATTTTATGATATGAAGGCAATTGAATATGAGGAGCACTATTGTGGTCCATGCCTTTGCCTTTGGACTGCCAATCTTATTGACAGTTGTGGAATACTGTTCTAAGTTTAGCCTACGCATTTATAATTCATTTGACCATGACGCTATCTTTTTTTCATCACAAGCTTCTGTTGCGTTTTATACTAAAAAATTTTTTTATAGTTGTCGGATTAACATCGCAGTCCCCCTCCCACGCACAGGATTCCGAACGATCAATTTCCCAATATGTTCACGACGTCTGGACGGCCGAACAGGGGCTTCCGCAAAACACTGTTTTCTCCATCGTTCAATCACGTGAAGGCTATATCTGGTTCGGTACGTTTGAAGGTCTCGTGCGATTTGACGGACTGCGATTCACAATATTTGATCATTCCAATACGCCGGAAATGACCGACAACTGGATCACGGCGCTTTACGAAGATCGTGACGGCCGTCTGTGGATAGGAGGCGGATCGGATCGTGCATATACGCCCAATAGCAGTAACGTCGGCATGCTGCTTATGCTCCAGAATGGTAAATTCACATCCTACGGAATCCGTGATGGTCTGTCTAATTCTTTCATCAATGCGATCACTGAAGACAAGGATGGCCACTTGTGGATTGGCACTCGCAATGGCTTACTTCTGTTTAATCCATCCCTTTCTGCTACTCCGAAATTTACCGCATATTTTGCGAAAGACGGCCTACCCCATAACTATGTCTCATCTCTTTGCCCGGACCGGACCGGGTCGCTTTGGATAGGAACATTAGGCGGGATATCAGAAGTTGAAATGTCTGTGGATGGAAAAATAAATTTTCGATCGTCTTACTTTTCCGGACCAACTGCAATCCAGATTCACGCGCTGATGCAGGACGACTCTGGGAGCCTGTGGGTTGGATCGAACAAGGGCCTTTTTAGAATTTCTCGGGACACAAGAACGGTGAGCTACACCGTAAAAAACGGACTGTCTCATAACGTTGTAACTTCTCTAATGAAGGATGTTTCAGGAAGCGTTTGGATTGGAACGTATGGAGGCGGTATTAATCGGCTCAATCCTAAAGACCCTCGCGAAACATTCTCCGTTTATGGAATGAAGGAGGGGTTAAGCGAAAATATTATCCACTGTATATTTGAAGACCGCGAAGGAGGTATTTGGATTGGAACCCGAACCGGAGGACTCAATCGATTGCGTATTGGAAAGATGATTACCTATAATAAAAAGAGCGGCATGTCCGGGGACGAGGTCAATACTCTTATCGAAGATTCCAAGGGTATCCTGTGGTTTGGAAATTACAACGAAGGAGGACTCAATCGATTAGACAATGGCCAATTTAGTGTCCTCACCGTCACGAATGGAATGGCCGATAATAATATTCGTTCCCTCTGCGAAAGCAGTGACGGCGGCTTGTGGATAGGCACTATTACTTCAGGGCTAAATTATTACAAGAACGGAAAATTCAAAACGTACACGACCAAAGACGGCTTGGGTAGTAATAGTATTGCGTCGATTTTTGAGGACGAAGGCCGAACCTGGATAGGTACAAATAATGGTCTAAATCTTATTGAGAATGGTCGCTTTTCGCTGTTCAAAACAAAGGACGGACTATGCAGTGACCTTATTAGAATTCTCTATAAAGATCGGAATGGCCGACTATGGATCGGAACGAATGCCGGATTAAGCCTGTTGCACCATGGAAAACTCTATTGTTTTAATACGACGAATGGACTATCGGCGAATTTAATTCGCAGTATCTACGAAGATCAGGACGGCGCCATTTGGATTGGGACGCAAGGCGGCGGACTTAATAGGATTAGGCCCGACAGCGCGTTTGCGAGTGATCCCTCCTCCCTCCGAAAAGAGCAAATAACTTCCTATACAGTGCGTGATGGACTATTTGATAATAGTGTCTTTTCTATCCTGGATGATGATTTGGGTTATTTTTGGATGAGTTGTAATAAAGGAATCTATCGGGTTAGTAAACAACAATTAAAAGACTATGACGAACGAAAAATAGCAGGATTACAATGCACGGTCTATGGCACAGCCGATGGTATGGTCAATCAGGAGTGTAATAGCCTGGCATGGAAAGCGCGCAACGGCTGGCTTTGGTTTCCTACCGTCAAAGGCGCCGTAGCTGTTGATCCGAAAAACATCAAGATCAACACTATCCCGCCGCCGGTCGTCATTGAAAAAATCGTAATCGATGGAGAAATGTTTAAGCCGAGTGACAACATTGTCATTCCTGCGGGAAAAAATAATGTCGAATTCCATTTCACCGGCTTGAGTTTTTCTGCAACGGAAAAAGTGCAATTCAAATATAGGTTGGAAGGATTTGACGACGACTGGATCTCAGCCCAAACGCGGCGGGTAGCCTATTATACCAAAATTACGGACGGTAGCCACATATTCCATGTCACGGCCTGCAATCAAGATGGTGTTTGGAATGAAATCGGCACGTCCGTCAAAGTAAGCGTACTGCCGCCGTTTTGGAAAGCCCGATGGTTTCAGACACTGCTCGTGCTCACACTGATCGGAAGCGCATTTATGATCTATACGATTCGAATCCGATCGATAGAGCTTGAAAAAATAAAACTTCAGAAGCTTGTCAATCAGCGCACTCAGGAATTGCAAAATCAGACACACCGGTTGGAGGGCGCCTTGAAGCAACTCAGCGGTGCCCAAGTTCAGCTTGTTCAATCTGAGAAGATGGCATCTCTGGGCCAGATGGTTGCCGGAATTGCGCATGAAATTAATAATCCACTGTCCTTCATCTACGGCAATCTTCAATTTATGGAACACGCGTTTAAAAAATTTGAAGCGAAGGAAGCCTCCATGTCCGATGTCTTAGATGCTCTGAACGGTTCCTTGAACGGCAGTACCCGCATTAAACAAATCGTGGAGAAGTTGAAGAGTTTTTCAAACACGGATCAGGCTGTCATTAAAGAAACTTTGATCAATAAGGATCTGGAGGCCATTCTGGATCTTTTTGTGATGCATGAAGAACACCTGGTGATCGAAACTAAATTTGACAAACAACTGGACACCGTCAAAACATGTCATAATGTAGCCAATATCAATCGTTGTTTTTACAATGTGCTCCGTAATTCAATACAAGCCATTCGCGAGGCCGAGTCAACGGGTAAACTCGAGGTCGGTGGTGGCAAGATAGTGATCACGACGGCTTTGGTGGATCGGCATTGGAGCGTAAGTATATTGGATAATGGAATTGGTATCGCACCCGAAATTATAGACAAAATTTTCGATCCGTTCTTTACAACACGCACGGTTGGTCGGGGAGAAGGGCTTGGTCTATCGGAAGTTTACGGTATTATAAAAACTCACGGAGGCCGGATTGATGCCGACAGTAAGCCCGGAAAGGGGACGGAGATCAGCATGACAGTTCCATTGACAGTGACTGGGAGTTAATTTTTCAAACATTTTTCATTTTTTTTCGTTAGAATTGCAATATGAAGAAAATTCTGAAGCCCGTTCTGATCCTCTCGATGGTGTCCTTTTTTGTTTGGCTCACGTACTCCCGCATCACATCCGGGCAAGCCCAATCTTTTCAAGCGGCCAGCAACCGTCCTTCGCCCGTAAAAGCGATGATTGCGAGAACGACGACTCTGGATAATAAACTGGAAGCGATCGGCTCCATCCTTGCCAACGAAGAAGTTGAATTAAAAAGCGAGATCACCGGTCGTGTTCAAAAGATTTATTTTAACGAAGGGCGTAGCGTTCGGCAAGGGGAACTGCTTGTGAAAATTAATGATGCCGAATTGCAGGCACAACTCGCACGCTCAGAATCGAAAAAGAAACTTGCGGAATCACAAGAGGCGCGCCAACGAATGCTCTCTGAAAAAAGCGTCATCAGCCAAAACGAATACGATATTGCACTGAATGAGCTGACGGTTGTAAAAGCGGATATTGAAGTCATCAAAGCTCAAATCGCCAAGACGGAAATCCGTGCTCCCTTTGACGGCATGATCGGACTCAAATATATATCCGAGGGTAGCTACATTGCACCTACCAATCGAATCGCAAGTCTGCAAAATCGCAATTCCGTAAAAATTGACTTTACAATTCCTGAGAAATATTCGGCCGCTGTAAAAATCGGTGATCTCATCGAATTTACCGTCGAAGGGCAGCAACAAATATTTAAAGGAAAGGTTTACGCGATCGAACCGAAAATCGATCCCGTAACTCGTAGTTTGCCGCTTCGGGCTATGGCAACGGCCGATATCAAGATACTACCGGGCGCATTTGCCAATATCTCGCTCTACATGAGTGAACAACCCAAGGCGCTCATGATACCTACACAAGCTTTGATTCCGGAACTCAAAGGTCAACGTGTTTTTATTTACCAAGCCGGAAGAGCGATGTCTCAGAAAGTGAAAACGGGGATTCGCACGAGCGATCTCGTTCAGATAACGGATGGCCTCAAAGCCGGCGATACGGTGATCGTCTCCGGCACCATGCAGCTGCGTCACAATATGCCGATTCAAATCGAGTCCTTTGTTCAATCCACGCGCGACGTTCTTCCGTAAAACGTTTCGATCGTTAGCGAAAGCTTTGCCATGAGCCTTTCAGAAACCTGCATCCGCCGTCCCGTTCTAGCGATAGTGCTCAATCTGGGAATTATTCTGTTTGGGGCTATCGGATTCACTTTCCTCGGCGTCCGGGAATACCCTTCGATTGATCCGCCGGTCATTACCGTTCGAACGAGTTATACCGGTGCCAATGCCGATGTCATTGAGTCGCAAATCACGGAACCTCTAGAAAAGTCAATCAATGGTATAGCCGGCATTCGACTCATATCCTCCGCGAGCAATCAAGGTTCCAGCAACATAACCGTCGAATTTAATCTCGAAATTGATCTCGAGACCGCGGCGAATGATGTGCGTGATAAGGTTTCTCAAGCGCTGCGCCAATTGCCCCAAGACATTGACGCCCCTCCGGTCGTTACCAAGGCCGATGCTAATTCGGACGCCATCATTTCAATGACTGTTCAAAGCGACATTCGAAACATTCTTGAATTGAGTGATTTTGCTGAAAATTTTATTGGCGAACGCCTTCAAACTATTCCCGGCGTTAGTTCCGTTCAAATATGGGGTCAGAAACGTTATGCGATGAGGATCTGGATGGATCCTGAAAAACTTTCTTCGTATCAGTTGTCACCTCTTGACGTGCGGTCCGCGCTAGACCGGGAGAATGTCGACGCCCCAAGCGGAAAAATTTATGGTGATCAGACCGAACTCTCGATTCGCACCAAAGGACGACTGACGACCGAAGAAGAGTTTAATAATCTTATTATTTCGTCCACCGGGCAACGGACCATACGCCTCAAAGACATTGGCTACGCAATTCTCGGCCCGGAAAATGAGGAAACCGTTTTGAAGCAGTCCGGCCAACCAATGGTAGGCGTGGCACTCATTCCCCAACCGGGCTCCAATTACGTGGAGATCGCTGAGGAATTTTATAAGCGCGTGGATCAATTGAAAAAGGATGTGCCCTCCGACTATCGCCTAAATCTCGCGCTGGACAATACGCGCTTCGTAAAGCGCTCGATAAAGGAAGTTGAAGAAACTCTTCTTATTGCGGTCGCGCTCGTGGTGCTCATTGTATTTCTGTTCTTCCGGGATTGGGTTGTCGCGATACGACCTCTTATCGATATACCCGTTTCCCTTATTGGGGCTTTTTTCATCATGTACATCGCCGATTTTTCTGTAAATATCCTAACCCTACTGGCGATTGTTTTGGCGACCGGTCTGGTCGTGGACGATGGCATCGTCGTGACCGAAAATATATTTAAAAAAATCGAGAACGGTCTATCCCCGATGGAAGCAGCTTTTAAGGGATCGCGCGAGATATTTTTTGCGGTCATCTCCACGTCGATCACCCTGGCGGCGGTGTTTTTACCGGTTATCTTCTTACAAGGATTCGTCGGGCGTTTATTTAGGGAATTTGGTGTCGTGATTGCAGGCGCGGTTTTGATTTCCGCTTTTGTATCATTGACACTTACGCCCATGCTCAGTTCACGCATGTTTAGAAAGAATAAGAAACATACGCGGTTTTATGAAATGACCGAGCCTTTTTTTGTCTATATGACCGATGCCTATCGGCGTTCTCTTGAAAAATTTATTTCCAGAAAATTTATCTCCATAGGCATTGTCGTTGCCGCCATTGTTTTGATTTTCGTGGTTGGTGCTTTCTTACCGTCCGAATTAGCGCCATTAGAAGATCGGAGTTTAATTCGGCTCTCCGTTACGGCCCCCGAAGGGGCATCGTTTGACTACACGGATCGATTCCTAAATGAAATTGTAGCACTGGTAAATGACTCCATTCCTGAGAAGAGGATTTTTCTGACGGTCACTGCGCCCGGCTTTGCCGGATCGGGTGCTCCCAATACCGGTTTCGGTCGCTTGGTATTGACAGAGCCTGATCAGCGCAATCGCTCGCAGCAACAAATCGCCGGCATACTAGGAGCAAAAGTCAGAAATTATCCTGACGCTCGCACGTTCATCCTTCAGGAACAGACTATTTCCGCTGGCGGTGGCGGTCGCGGCGGACTGCCTATTCAATTCGTAATTCAGGCGCAATCGTTTGATAAATTGAAAGACGTTCTTCCAAAATTTTTGGAAGAAGTCTCAAAAGATCCAACGTTCCAGGGGTTTGACGCCAACCTGAAATTCAATCGGCCCGAACTGCAGGTTTCGATCGATCGCAATCGCGCGCGCAGCCTTGGAATTTCAATTGCCGATGTCGCCCAAACCATGCGCCTTGCATTGTCCGGTCAGCGGTTTGGCTATTTTGTGATGAATGGCAAACAATATCAGATCATAGGACAAGTCGCGCGCGAATTTCGCGACGAACCGCTTGATTTAAAGTCTCTAAATGTGCGAACGCGTGACGGACAAATGGTTCAACTGGATAATCTGGTTACTGTATCCGAGCAAAGCGGTCCTCCGCAATTGTACCATTATAATCGCTACCAGTCAGCAACCATTTCGGCCGGAATTGCGCCCGGAAAAACAATGGGCGAAGGAATTGAGGCTATGAGAGTTATTGGAAAGAAGATTCTGGATGATACGTTCAGCACGGCTCTGGCCGGACCTTCACGTGACTATGCCGAAAGTTCATCGAATATTCTTTTCGCGTTTTTTCTTGCGTTGATATTGATCTACCTTGTTCTGGCAGCCCAGTTTGAAAGCTTTCTCGATCCGTTTATTATTATGTTGACGGTGCCTCTGGCGCTTGCGGGAGCCGTTCTATCCCTTTGGTATTTTAACCAATCGTTGAATATTTTTAGTCAGATCGGTATGATCATGCTCATTGGTCTGGTAACTAAAAATGGAATTTTGATTGTAGAATTTGCAAATCAACTTCGTGAAAAAGGCAATTCCCTGCGAGATTCCATTCTTGAAGGCTCCACGCTTCGGCTACGACCTATCGTCATGACAACGCTGTCAACTATATTAGGGGCGCTCCCTATAGCTCTTGCCCTTGGCGCGGGCGCAAAAAGCCGAATTCCGATGGGTATCGTGGTGATTGGTGGATTATTGTTTTCTTTAATGCTGACCCTCTACGTTATCCCGGCCATCTACGCTTTATTAAAACGTGATAACCCGCAAGTCTTAGCGGTGAATCCGAAATCAGCAGAACATGCTGTGGTTACGACAGAGATTTCTTAATAACTAGGCGATCTGACTCTCACTTTTCTCATCGACGACAAAAAGGGATTGACCTTTTTCGACGTTTTTGCCCTCGCTAATATTCAATTTTTTCAGTATTCCCTTTACAGGAGATTTTATTTCATTCTCCATTTTCATGGCCTCCAAAATCATAACGCCTTGCCCCTGCTCAACAGGGCTTCCCTCTTTGAGCAGAATCTTACTGACCAATCCTGGAATTGGCGCTTTGACATCGCCGGCTGATTTGACCTTCGTATGCCCGATATGCGATTTCATAAGATAGGTTCGCTCGTCTTCGACGTCGAATTCAAAACGGTAGCCTCTTGTAAAAACCGCACTGCGCGAGCCTTTTCGGTCAATAATGACGCGATAGGATTTGTCATTGACGAGCATGGAATACAAGGATCCACGGCCGGCCGGTTTAAAATCCACATCAAACTTTTCTGCCATGGGACCATGACCGATCGTCATTTTTAATGAGTCGCCTTCTTCAAAAACTTCGACTTCGTACTTTTGATTTTGATTCGTGACAATGTATTTCATTTGAAATTCGATTTGGATTGAATAATTTATTTCAATTCACGAGTAAAGTTAGTGAAATCTAATGAAAAATCAATCTAATCCCGTCTTTCAGAATCGATACGTCTATTTTTTTAGCCTTGTTCTTCCTTTTGTCACTCTGACAGGAAACATAATGGGCTACCCTTACTCCGGGATCGGAATATTTTTTGCTTTGGGGATTTACCCTTTACTCGATGTGCTATTGGGCGATTCGGAGGGCATGAATCTGGAATCGGGCGATCCGGATTTTTTTGATATGATTTTATATTTTCATGTTCTTTTTCAGGCTCTATGCTTTGTGTCGTTATTCTACACGACGAAAAAATCGTCAGAGTTCCCTTGGCTGTCGGTACTCTCCACCGGCATAAATTCAGGTATTTCAGGCATTGTGATTGCGCACGAATTGATTCATCGAAAGCATGTGTTGCAGCGTTATCTTGGAATTTTTTCTTTATGGACGGTCAATTATATGCATTTTTACGTGGAACATATTCGCAGGCATCACAAAGATGTGGGTACCGATTTAGATCCGGCTTCGGCACGATACGAAGACGGATTGTTTTGGTTTTCAATAAAAACAATCCCGTCCCAGTGGTGGAGCGCCTTTACAATCATGCGTGAAAGGAGCGGGATTATTAATCTTGTCATTGCTTTCATGTTTTTGCAACTCATTTCGAATTTTACTATTTACGTTCTGCTTGGAGAAATGGCTTTTTTGGTAGCTTTATCCCATAGTTTGTTGGCCATTCTTCTTTTGGAATTTGTTAATTATATCCGCCATTGGGGACTGCGACGCGATCCCACGGAAAGAGTTGCGGTGGCGGATAGTTGGCAGTCGAATGCGCGCTGGAGCCGTTGGACATTGATCGAATTGACCCGTCACGCCGATCATCACTATCTCGCTTCGCGAGAATATTGGAAATTGAAATTCTATGAGGAAAGCCCTTCTCTTCCGGGAGGCTACTATGCCTGTTTTTACTTAGCTCTCTGCCCGCCGTTTTGGAGAAGGATTGCCGGTAGACGTCTCCCAAAAACCCATCATTAGACGATAGGCCTATTGACGCAGCCCCTTTGACGAGAAGGTTAGCGATTTCGTGTTCTTATAACTTCTCTGGAAAATACTTAAATATTGTTTTGTTGTACCACGCCTCGCAAAAGTAGAACATGCCAATGGCCAGCGCAATTCCTGCAAACACATCTACAACGTAATGGTAAAAACAATACGCGGTTGATACCACAAGCCCTAGGATAAAAGGCAAAAACCACAAAAATAGATCACGACGATAGCGGTACGAATAAAATAGCACCAAAAGAGCAATCGCAACGTGACTGCTTGGAAATGCGGCCCCGGGTTTCTCCGCATGCTCATACAGCCAGTCCATGAAAACGACAAACGGTCCTCCATTTAGAAACCTGCCGATTCGATCTTCCAAAGGACCGCGAACCGGTATCACCAGATAGCAAAGGTAACAAATGTAAAACGTGAGTGTGATTCCAAACAGCATTCTGAAAAAATTGGCATTTCGCGATGAAAAGAGAAGAGCACCGAAAAGAATGGGAATTACGTAGTAGGAAAAATAACACAAATGAAAGAATTCATTGATCCAAAAATTGTTCCAGTGCTCATAGAGCCAGATATTTGGATCGCGACCGAAAAGCATGAGATCCGCATTTCGGAATGCGTCGTCCCAAAATTCTTTAAAAACCAATTGATTGAGTAAGCCCGTCTCAACAAATAACAGGGCATAGGTTAAAATGACATACCAGTGACGGATGAATCTGAAGAGGGGTTTTTCGGAATCACCAAAGTAAAATACAATTCCAACAGAAGCTGCAATAGCCATGGAATGACAAAATAGGAATATGGGCCAACCGTTCAGATCATTATGAAAGAGGGTAACCAATATCAGTATTATTGCCTGATAAACTATGAACGCGATATCGCCCGGATTTAGATTTTTTAGAAATCTTGTCATAACCAATCGTGTGCTTTGTACCAATTCCAAGTCTCCCGGCAGCCTCGCTCGATTTGGAATTGCGCCTTGAACCCCAATTCCTCACGAATCTTTTTGGAGGTGCACGTCCACGCTTTCTGCCGCAGTTCAATGATCTTCTGTCGGTTAAGAAGGGCGGGTGATTCTGAAAAATGCGCCAAAAATTCCGCGAAGTAAGCGGCCGCGACAATTATAGATTCCGGTATCACAAGGGAAATGGTTTTACGTGCACTTGCTTTTTTGATGGCCTCATTAAATTCTTGCCATGTATAGACATTTCCATCATCGACATAGTACGTTTGACCATGACTCCGAGACGACTCTCCGGCCAAAATGATGGCATCGACAAGATCATCAACATAGACGATACTAAAATATTTCTCTTGGAACCCAACCGACAAACATAGGTGTTTTGCGATACTTCGGAAAATTGAGAGAATATCTTTTTCACGCGGACCATAAACCGCGGGTGGGCGAATAATCGTAATCGGAAGCTTATCAAAATATTCTCGTGTAAGCTTCTCCCCTTCGAATTTACTTTTACCGTAATGGGTCAATGGATTGGATGGAAAAGATTCTTCCCGAGGCTTATCCTTTTCGGACGGCCCGGCCGCCGCAAGACTGCCGACATGAACAATTTTTTTAACGGACGAATTGCTGTGAAGACACGCCTCGCAAATGTTCCGGGATCCTTCGGCATTTATTTGATAGTACGTTTTTTCATCTTTTGCCTTCGTGATGCCACCGCAGTGAAAAACATAGTCCATATCTACGACCGCGCGATTCAAGGAATCAAGATCCGTAACGTTGCCTTGAATCCAATTAATTGACTTATTTGTAAGCCAGCCGTAATTCCTATGGCGAATTAGACAAAAAACTTCGTATCCACGTTCCAGTAGTTTTTCCGCCAAATGGCTTCCAATAAAGCCTGTTGCGCCGGTTATCAATGCCTTCAATGGGTGAGTTCTTTCTACAGTCTGCTTCCGCCCGAAATTCGTGGTGCGTACATGGTCACGCTTGACTCGTTTCGAAGCGTGCAATGCCGATTTAGGATCTGATTTCTCTAAATAGTTTTATCGTAAAGTCGATAGCGCTTGTAGACTTTAGCCCCCATATTCTCGAGCGGCCGATTCATCGCCATATTATCTTCCAGTATCCAAGACATTTCAGCCCACTTATAATTTTTACGCATCGCCGTTTCAAAACATTTGTAATAGAAAACCGCATCAATACCGAAACTTCGATAGTTCTTTTTTAGGCCAAGCGTGATAACTCGCAGAGATTTGATGGCCCCGGATCGTGTATTCAAAAGAAGAGTGATTAATCCGAAAGGCAACAGTCGGCCGTTTTTTATTTTTTGTAAAGCTTCGTTGATATTGGGAATCACAAGCGAAAAACCAATAGGTTCGCCATTTTTCTCCGCGATGAATAAAAAGTCGGGATCAAGAATCTGTTTCAACTGCGCCCCGAGGTGGTCAAATTCCCGGTCGGTCATTGGAATGAAGCCCCAGTTGCGCTCCCAAGCGTCGTTGTAAATCTCTTTTATGCGGGCAACTTCTCCCTTAAAATCCTTCATATTCGCACAACGAACAGTAAATCCACCTCGCTTGGTAATAAGTTCCGCGCCACGTTTGAGCCGTTCCGGAGCCTCTTTGGGCACGTCAATTCGATACGCCAGGAGATCCTTCGATTTTTGTAATCCGAATTGCTCAAAAAACTTAATATAGTACGATGGATTATAAGTCATCATGATCTGTGCCGGCTGGTCAAAGGAATCGATTAAAAGGCCACAATCGTCATTCGTCGAGAGATTCACAGGCCCTCTGAATGTATCCATGCCTTTTGATTTCACGAAGTTACGTGCCGCATTCAAAAGCGCTTCGGCGGCCGGATAATTTTCCATACACTCGAACATTCCAAAAAAGCCGATTATGTCTTCGTGAAAAACATTGTGGGCGTGATTGATGATAGCCGAAATTCGACCTTGAGCCACCCCATTTTCATAAGCCATGAAGTGGGCAACTTCCGCATGGTCAAAAAAAGGATTTTTCTTGGGATCGAGAAATTCCGTCCGCTCCATTAGGAGAGGTGGAACCCAATTTGGATCACTTTTATAGACTTTCCACGGAAATCGAATAAATTCTCTGAGTTTTGTAACCTGTTTTACTTCAATCAATTTTCAAAATTCTTTCATTTAAGTGACCAAACATAGCTATTTCACGAAAAGATTCAAATACCAAAAAAGCCTTGCATGACTTTGCCATTTTCTATATGTTTGCCCCGCTCTTCAATGAGCAATGAACAATGAACAATGAGCAATGCGTTCTTTGTTGGTCATTGCTCATTGTTCATTGTATCCGCGACCATAGCTCAATTGGCAGAGCAAATGACTCTTAATCATTAGGTTGAAGGTTCGATTCCTTCTGGTCGCACTCAAAATAAAGCTCTAAATTTTTAGATTGATTGTTCGTTTGACAGTATCAAATACTGTGTGTACGTTTGTTTTTACTTACCCGAATATAATTTTGAAATTGCAATAACCGCTTATGAGTAGGGTGTTATGAAAAAGCTTATTTTCTTTGTTGCTCTAATCATGTTTTTTAGTTCATGTCTTACTCCAGAAGAAAACTATTGCGATAAAGATATTTACAGATACCTAACTGTTCGCTCTATTATGAGTGTTGGTGGTAATACTACGATATGGACAGACAATAGAAATTACTTGTCGACCGATGGGGGCAATAAATGGTCAAAGACAACACGCGCATTTCGATACCTTTATTCTTATGTAATACATGATTCCCAGATCGTTGCTTCCACGGAAAAGGGAATTCTAACATCCTTAGACGGCGGCCTGAGTTGGACTGGACCAGTCATCGGCGCTCCACTTGGAATAAGTACTATCATCAACATTGGAGAAACGTATTTCGTATTTGGTTATGACTTGTATCGCAGTGTATTGTATCGCAGTATGGATCGCGGGATGAATTGGAGCGTTCTCTCTTCAAATTTACCAGATAACTCTTATACTTATGGTAGTTCAATAACTGTTCTTGATTCACAAATCTTTGTTTGTCGTAATGGAGAAGTTTACTCGTCCAAAAATCTCGGAGTTTCATGGCTCGAGCTGACCTTGGCAATTTCCGACACGTTTGTTTTGGAAAGTGTGTTAGCTATTGGAAATTATCTCTTCGCGATTAATTATAAAATCGATCTTACGGAGCGTGACATGTTTATGTCCGCAGATTCAGGAAAGACTTGGGCATTAACGGGATCGAAACTGGGTTTTCATCGTTTCTTAAGCATCGGTGCGGAGATCTATTTATTTAACTTTTGCGGAGAGCTCCTCAAATTTAATGGAGAAAACTGGGATTTCATTGGCAAGCCATACGAACGATGTGAACATCCAGCCTTTTGTGTGATTGGAACAAATATTCTCGTCGGAACAGATGATCGAGGACTATTTTATTCTGCTGATAGTGGAAAAACTTGGGCATCAAAAAACAACGGTTTCCCTTTGGTCAGTGATTGTGACCGATAGTAAGAGATAAATATTCTGTATGATGAATTTGAAAAAACTAAAGACCATTCTCGGTGTTATTCTTGGCATAGTGGCGTCTACTACCTTGTTTTCTCAAGACACAAAAGCTACGCTGAATCTTTCTACCACACCCGATCATGCGCAGGTATGGATGGATGGAGTCTATATGGGCCGATCTCCTGTGATCATAAAAGAAATTGATGAAGGCCCGCACCGGATTACAGCGAAATTTTATGCTGACGGGAGAGCCTTTGTCGGCGACATCGAACTTCCTTTTTTCAGCGGGCAGGATAAAGATTTTTGTTTAACTTTAAGACCGCTCCTCGATGAGTCTGCGATCGAAGCGGCGTTGTCATTCGGTGGCTCTTTTGTCAGGCTTAGAAGCGACCTCGACCCGACAAGAAGACTCCATAAGAAATCGTCCAATGTCAATATCGCACTCATTATGCATCCGCCAACGAATAATTTATGGAGTAAGTGGTCCATTACGGTAAGTTATGAGCATCGCGATCCTTCGATAACCACAGACGGCGAAGCGTTTGCTGCTATTTTTGGTTATGATTTCAATGAGTTGGACGAAACGCTGTCGATCTTTCCTCAGATAGGTGTCAGCCAATTTAATTTTAGAAAATCCGGTCCGGGTTTTCCGAATGGCCTGATCATCGGCATGCGTTGCCGGATTAAATTAATTGGACGTTACAGTATTCATACCTACCTCAATCATGAAGCTTATCCTGATTTGCCCGTAAAATATGATTCCCGAAAAATCAAAGCGAGCGGCTCGTATTTTGGCCTAGGACTATCTTACCGGTAGAGCATTGGGAACCGACCTCGATTTGTTTTTCTAATAATCCCCTTTGTATTTGGCATCGCGTAGCTTAGATTTTAGTATGTTTTCTTTTAAGAAAAAATCCGTGGCTCTGCGGGAACCCGATCTTATTTGGAAGTCCCGGGATCTAAAGAATTCAAACCTGCTCCTAAATGCGCACAAGAAAATTTCAGAAGGTTGTCGGGTATTGATTCTTTGCCATTTCAATCAAACTCTTCGGGATTTTTCAACGACTTTAAAAACACTAAATTATCCAAATGACTTCGAGCGCTGGACGCAAGGATACTATTCGGAGTTATGTATCGGCCTTTCAGAAAATTTGCCTGAAATAGCATGGACGGACTCGCCGCAAGAGCGATGGATTTTTGTGACGGAATTTTATCCGATTCCATTACGCGATGAAAAAATCGTTGCCTGGGCAGGACCTTATACGCATATTGGTTTTTATGATTCGATGGATTCGCCTTTGTTCAAATTATTTGGCAGCGAGCAGATGATCACACTTCTTGAAGGACTTGGTTGGAATGATACGGAACCTATGTCTAACAGTATGATTACGAAGGCGCTTCAGAACGCCCAGAAGAGGGTTCTAAAGAAGATGCTTGTTGATAATCCCGCAGGGTCAAGTGAAGAGTGGTTTGAAATTAACTATCCGAAAGTGAATTCCGCACAATGATTTTCCGTCCAAATAGTCTTGTAATTGAACGGGTTCAAGTATCGCAATATAAGGTACTTACTATAAAGTATTAACGAGGTTGATGTATGAAACTTTTCCTTACTCTGATAGCGTTTGCAGCTTCTCTGGCTGCACAGTCCTCTTTGCCTCTTGACAGTATGGACGCCTACATTTCACGTGCGATGATAGTATGGGGTGTTCCGGGCGCCTCGGTCGCAATTGTGAAAAACGACTCCATGGTTTTTGCCAAGGGCTACGGTGTTAAAAGGATCGGGACAAAGGATTCGGTTAATTCTCAAACCAGTTTCGCCATTGCGTCCTTGACGAAATCTATGACGGCATCGTGCCTGGCTATTCTTGTTGATGAGGGCAAAATGAAATGGGACGATCCGGTTCAAAAATATGTGCCGGAGTTTCAGCTTTACGATGCGTATGTCACGCGCGAAATGACCATTCGTGACCTGCTCAATCACCGTAGCGGACTTGAGACGTTTAGCGGTGATTTGCTTTGGTGGGGCACATCGTACGACAGCAAAGAAGTTTTGCGCCGGGCGCGTTATCTCAAACCGAAATCCAGCTTTCGCAGTAAATACGGTTATCAAAATATTATGTATATGACCGCCGGCCTTGTTATCGAAAAGGTTTCCGGTATGAGCTGGCACGAATTCATACGCACGCGGATTTTTTTGCCGATCGGGATGAATTCGACCGTTACGAAGTTTTCGGATATTGCCACTCTGTCCAATAAAGCGACCCCACACTCTAAACTCGGAAAAAATCTATTCGTCGTTGATTATCGCAATTGGGATAATATCGCGGCGGCGGGCTCAACGATCTCGAATGTCGAGGATATGGCCAAATATATTCGGTTACAATTAGGGCATGGTGCATTTAAGGGGCAGCGAATTTTTTCTGAAAAAGTTCAGTACGAAATGTGGAGCCCACAAACATTGGTTCAGATTTCCCAATTTGGCCTGCAATTTAATCCAACCCGCCACTTTAATACGTACGGTTTTGGTTGGGGAATGATAGACTATCGCGGCAAAAAGATACTTATGCACAGCGGGGGATACGACGGCATGATTTCCCAAATGGTTCTTGTTCCGGAGGATAATTTTGGTTTTGTCATCCTCACCAATAGTATTAGTAGTATGGCTTCTTCCTTGATATTTGGACTCATTGATCGGTCCATGGGAATTTATGATCGTGATTGGAGTGCGGAAATTCTTAAACTCTCCAAATCAGCGGAAGAAAAGGAAATACTTGAGGAAAAGAAAGCCGACAGTTTGCGGGTTAAAAACACAAAACCGTCTCTGGCTCTTGAAAAGTATGCCGGCACCTACAGCGGCGAATTGTATGGCGATGCAATTGTTGTGATTGAAAAAAACAAAATGAAAATCAAATTGGTTCCAACGGCGAGTTTAACCGGCACTCTTACGCATTGGCACTACGACACCTTCAAAATTGAATTGGACGATAAAAATCTACCGTCTGGTACGGTTCAATTTTTACTTAGTCCAAAAGGCGAAATTGATGAAATGAAAATCGACATTCCAAACCCGGATTTCGATTTTTTGGAATTGACGTTTAAGAAAAAGTAAACCTGCTGGCATCTATTTAAAGGAGAACTACGATGGCAAAGCTAATGGCATTCAATTTTCAAAAGTGGATTAACGAACATCGCGATTTATTGAAACCGCCGGTCGGAAACCAGGTTGTCTGGAAGGACACTGAGTTTATTATTATGGTGGTTGGCGGCCCCAATGCACGACGCGATTATCACTACAACGAGGGCGAAGAGTTTTACTATCAGATCGAAGGTGATATTGTTCTTAAAATAATCGAAGACGGAGAACCGCGTGATATTGCTATTAATCAAGGCGATATTTTCCTCCTACCGCCGCGCACACCACATTCTCCAAGACGGCCCGCCAATACGATTGGACTTGTCATTGAAAGAAGGCGCGAGGAAAAGGAAAATGACGGCTGTATTTGGTTTTGTGAAAAGTGCGGCAATAAACTCTATGAGGAGTTTTTCTTTTTGACCAATATCGTCACACAATTGCCACCCGTTTTTGATCGCTTTTATAATAACCCGGATCTTTGTACGTGCAAGAAGTGCGGCACTAAAATGGAGCGTCCCGTTATAAAGTCATGACTAGCAGAGAGGGTTTTTGATCATGCTAATGGATGCTTTTTTGCCGGAATTTGAAGAAGCAAAGCGATATTCAATTCACATCAACGCCTCACCGGAGGTTGTTTTTGAGGCCATTAAGAGAACTGATTTCTTGAATTCAAAAATTATTTGGTTTCTTTTTTCCATCCGATCGATTCCATCCATTGTTACCGGGAAGTTCAAGTTTCATACGGCCGAACCCGTTACTATCCAGAGCATGGAAAAATCCGGCTTTGTCTTTCTCGGCGAAACCCCTAACGAAGAATTGGTCATCGGTGTTGTTGGCCCGTTTTGGAAATTGACGGGTAATATCTGTAAGGACGTCTCATCCGATTCTTTTCTTGCATTCAACCGGCCCGGAAACGCTAAAGCGGTTTGGAATTTTATGGTCAAGAACAATTCCTCCGGGACGGAATTGTCCACAGAGACACGTATTCATTGCCTGGATAAAAAAAGTTTGCAATCCTTCAAGCGATACTGGTTTTTTGTCGGGTATTTTAGCGGAGTTATTCGAAATGTCATGCTTAAGATGATAAAAAGAAGCGTTGAGCGTACTTAGGTTTATGGTTGCAGATTGTGGCGTTCTGTTTTAATAACGATATTCCAGCACATTTTTATTCTGGAAATTGTGATAGCCAACTATAGAGAGGAGAAATAATGGATAATAATCTGCCGAGTTCTTCAGTGTTTTCTTTTTTGGCACAATTGCCACTTCTCGTCACCTGGGTCGTTGGTTTTGCAATTGCGGCCGCTCAAAAGGCCCGTCACCCTCGGAAAATGACGCTGGTCATGATGGCACTTGGCATATTCATTTTTAACTGGTGTGGTCATATGGTCATGAGTTTCGTTATTCCTCGCCTTGCAACCTACGATAGTATGTCGTGGATGTTTTTTGCGCAGAATATGGTGTCCATGCTGGTTTCAACCGTCGCATGGATTATTATTCTGATTGCAATCTTAGGAGGGCGTGAGGAGGTTTCTCGATTAAATTAGATTACGTCAACCGTAGAACCGGCTCAATAAATTTGAGTCGCTCGTCGCCGGGATAGTAGACCTTTTCAAGATAGAGCCCTGACGGCGGAGCGGTTAACTGAGCCGGCGCCGTCGAAAATTTTTTGAGTAGTTGTTCGACGTTTTCAGAAGTCATATTGCCCCTGCCCACCTCAACAAGAACACCCACCATTTGACGCGCCATCTTCCAAAGAAAATGTGAACCGACAACACGAAGCAAGATTAGCTCTCCATGCTCTTCGACGCGAAATTCCTCGATCTGAACTCGTGCCGACTCGTGTTCTCCATCCTTTCGCGTGAAAGATTCAAAATCATGCATGCCTTCAAAAATTCTTGCAGCCCGCTCCATATTTCCAAAATGGAGTTTGTCTTTGATCCACCACACCATTTTTTTACCAAATGCCGTTCGGCGTCTTGAAATTTGGTAAAGATAGCTGCGACCCGTGGCATCGTGACGGGCATGAAATTTTGGATTAGTTTTTTCCAGGTGGACAATATGAATATCGGGCGGCAAACGATCGTTGATATTAAATCGTAAACGCGTCGGGTCGTGATCTACAGCGTCCAAATGGGCGACCTGACCAAGTGCGTGAACACCGGAATCCGTTCTCCCGGAGCCCTGCAGATCAATAGTTTGCGTCGGAAAGACATCCCTGACGGCCTTGATAATTTCACCTTGTATCGTTCGAGCATCGTTTTGAACCTGCCACCCGCTGTAACGCGTGCCGTCGTATTCGATGATGAGCTTATAGCGCATGGGTTAGAGGTAGTGACCGATCATACGCTGCCAATACGGCCAGTCGTGACCGACACCGTTTTCCCAAAAAAAGTACCGGTGCCGGATTCCGCGGCGGTTTAGAAGATCGTGAAAATACTCATTCCGTTCGCGACAAGGATCGAGATCGCTCGTCACGATGGTGATTTCTGTTTTGGTATTGTATTGATGTAAGTACGCCGGATCGGTTAGATTTTGAATAAAATGAGCGGGGTTGTTATAATAGCAATTGTCATCGTAATAGCCATTCAAAAAGCCCTGGATAGAAAAGGAGCCGCTAAGGCTTATGGCTTTATCAACAAGCTCCGGATGACGCAATGCAAAATTAAGAGCGTGATAGCCTCCAAAACTGCACCCCAGCAGGGTGAGATAACCGGTACCGGTTTTTTGCCGAAGATAAGGTAGAAATTCATGAATTAAGTATTCTTCATAGAGAAGATGTCTCCTGACTTTTTCAGCGGGATGGATTTGATCATTGTACCAACTCTCGTTGTTGATCGAATCCACGCATAAAATCTGGATTAGGCCTTGCTCTATTTTTTCGGCAAGGGGATCGATCATGTGACGATCTGAAAACTCATGAAGGTTGCCCAGGGTCGTTGGGAAAATAACAACCGGAGCGCCTGCATGACCGAAATGCTGAAAATGCATGTCTTTTTGAACTCGATCTGAAAACCACCCATGAATGTAGTGCTGCATATTTCTCCTCTTATAAACTATTCTTAGACACCTCTATCTATGTATTCTTGAAATGCCGAATTGATGTTCAATCAACGCCTGTCATCGCTTGGAGTTCCACGCTAACAGAACCGATGGCGATTTTACTCTTCATGAGGACCGGGATTTTCCGAATATCGTCGGTCAACCAGATATTTAAGTCACTTTTGTTGTTAAACGGTCCAATCGGCGTCTTGACTACGATGCAGTCAAACTCCCCCGCGGCTACTCTGATTTTCTCTCGTTTAAAAACCGTGACGGAACTGTATTTATAACGGCCATTGTCAAATGTGGCAAGTATAATCTCTTGTCCAATTTGCATGGGTTGATTACGTAAGTAGTAGAAGGAAGAAATAATATCTTGTAAAAACTCCGGGATTGAAATTTCATACTTTCCAGAATCCACATCGTCAATGATGGCGCGCTTCTGATCATGAAAAAAGTCAACTGTGAAACTTCTTTTGGTTCCTCCTTCGGATGTTTTTTTGACATACTTCAAAGGATATAGACCCTCCTTGTCGAAATAACTTTCAAGCCGGTCGTCGACAGGATAAAGCGAAGAAAAAAAGGAATTCGACTTCGTTGTTGCGGTTATCAGAAAACACGGTCGATCGCGGTACAAGCTTTCGCTTTCTACGGCCAGAATTGCGGTACCTGCATTAATAAATTCCCACCCTATAGAAAAGGTCAGCGATTCGCCGATTCTAAAGGCGTGATTTTCGATCTTACGGAGCGGCTGGGTCTGGAGATGGCCCAAAGGGAAAATAATCGAAAATATCGCAGAAAGAACGATGGTCATGATGGAGTGGTTATGAGTAAAATACTATAATGGTTTTTGTGATATTTTCTGCTCAGCCATAGAAATTATTTTTTGAAAACTCTGATCGATCGTGGTATTGATATCCGCAAAAGTTTTTACATAGAAGTCCATGGAAAATCCCATAGGGTCGGGTACTGAGTCCGCGATGGTGACGGCCCGGTCTTTTCCGAATACTTTAAATAAGTAAGATTTGTGCCGCGCCCCCGGAAAATTTTCTTGAATAAAGTTAAGATGATCAATGGACATAGCGAAAATTAAGTCGGATTGTTCAATCAGAACACGATTAATAGCTTTCGAGCGATGATTGGCGATATCGACCCCGTTTTTCGCACAAACTTTGACAGAATTTTCAGAGGGCTTATTTCCATCGTAGGCATAGATGCCGCAGGACTCCACCCACATTTTTTCACGCAGGTTTTCCGGTGCCTCAATCATCATTTTACGGCGGAACAGTCCTTCGGCCATCGGACTTCGACAAATATTTCCGGTGCAAACGAACAGAACAGAAAACATGTCATTAAATCGGTATGATCCCATATAACTCTCAAATATGTTGTAAGGTTGATTGCTATTCTCAGATGGACTTTTTGGAGCAAAAAGAGCCTTTTTCTTGATCGGCTTAGTTAAGAGCACCGTTTTCTCACTTTTTATGAGCTTCTTGGCCGCCTTTTTGTCTATTTTCTCTTTTTTTCTGACTTTCTTAGATGAAGCTTTTTTAGCGTGTTTTGGATTTGCCTTCTTAAGGGGTCGTTTGGCTTTTTTACCTGCCGCTTTCTTAATGGATTTCTTGGCTGACTTTTTCGCCTTCTTTTTTGCGACTGATTTTTTATTCTTTTTCATAGATGCATTACCTGAAATTAGTTGCCGTAATATTTTTATGCTGAAAGTCGATTTACTTCTTGCACGTCCTCTTTTTCAAACACTTCCACTTCGAGACCCTCGGAACAATTGGTGCAGATCGGAATACTCTTTCGTTTCTCGAATACGTTTTTCCGAAATTGGAAATAGGTTTCATTTTTCCAGATTTTTTTCATTCCGCCCTCATCAAACACATTACCCAATGGATATTCTGCATTTTTATCAAAGCAGCACGGCGAAACAACGCCATCCCAATTGATCACCGGGCAAAGCAGAACCCATCGGCAAAAATTGATTTCGCCAAGCTTCATTTTTATTTCGCCGGCCTCATCCAATTCGTACCGCCGATATTTTTCATTGAGAGGCAGAAACTCTTCGGCCTGTTCTTTGGTATAGACCTGGGCTGTTTTGAGCGATAGGACTTGAGCGCCGCATTCTGTAGCAAGTTCACGAATCGTTTGAAGCTCGTGTTCGTTGTGTTTCATGACAATAAACTGAAGTTCAATCTCGGGGGTCCTTGAGTTCAATCGCTTTTTTGCGGCGGAAACCGCTTTCATACCCTCGTAGACTTTTTCAAATTTTCCGTTTACACGATATTTTTCATAGGTCTCTTGGGACGCACCGTCCACCGCAACGATCAAGGTATCCAGACCTGATTTTACGATCGCGTCCGCATTCTCTTTTAGAAAGTGTCCATTCGTGCTGGTCATCGTGCGAATGCCTTTGGAGTTTGCGTAAGAGACCATTTCGCAAAACTCTCGGTTTACAAAGGGCTCTCCCTGACTCCAAAGTGTTAAGTGTAGAAGGTACGCTCCCATTTCATCCATTAGCACTTTGAATTTATCTAATGTCATTATTCCGTTTTCGCGCGTCATGAGCTTACTACCTGTAATACAAAGCGGGCAGCGCAAATTACAAATATTAGTCGGCTCAATCATCATGAGAAACGGATGACCCCATGCTACATTTTTTTTAGTCAATTTGTTTACACCATAAGATAGGACTGTAAGTCCCATATTAGGTAGTTTTCGCCAATTTTGAGGGCGTCTCAAAATTCTGGCCGCTTCTCTTAAGACATAATTCATAAGTTGAAAATATCTTTTATTTAAGGTCAAAAAGCAAGCTAATGATTGGAATACGAATTTATTATCAATGACTAAGTTTAAAACTCGCTACGTCGCAACATTTATCTTGACAATAAAGTATAGATTCATTATAGTCAATGAGATTGAGACGCAGTCTCATTTATCTGTGAATTTTTAGAAGTTTTACCAATATCGTACAATAGGAGTTTCATGAAAAAGATCGTCGGACTAATATTCGCTTCGTCTTCTATTGCTGTTCCGAGCAACGCTACGATTTTTCCGCCTAGTATCCCTCACATTATGAAGTACTTTTATACAGTACTCTGTTTCATTTTGCTCAGCGCTTCGGCATTTGCACAGTCTTCAGTCCAGGATTCATTACGGGAATTAAGCCGTCGCATCGATATTCTTGCTGAGGAAATGGAAAGAATGAAACTCGGTGAAGTGGCAGATGTAAAATACGAGGGCTCACGGGGCCTTGGTCCGGCTGCTGCCAAAGTCTATCAATTGAAAAAAAGCGGCGTTTCGATCGCCGGTTACGGCGAAATGCTATACGAAAACTATACCCGAAAATTGGATAACAAAGAACCGTCAAAAAACCAGGATCAGTTTGATTTTCTGCGCAACATTCTATATATAGGTTATCGGTTTAACGACTGGATTCTGTTTAACTCGGAGATTGAAATTGAGCATGGCTCTACCGGCAAATTCCGGAATGGAAAGCCAATAGGAGAAATTGGAATAGAGTTTGGTTATATGGAACTCATGTTCTCCAAACATGCCAACCTCCGCGTAGGCATGATGCTCGTGCCTGTTGGGATTGTCAATGAAAAGCACGAGCCTTCGACATTTTTCGGAACTAAGAGGCCTCAGGTTGAGCAGGTCATCATTCCGTCAACCTGGCGCGGCAACGGAGCGGGTTTCTACGGCGAGATAATTTCGGATGTGAGTTATCGTATCTACCTTTTAGAAGGTCTCGATGCATCAGCTTTCACAGAAAGAGGTATTCGCGAAGGGCGTCAGAGCGGGGCGAAGGCGTTTGCGGAAAACCTAGCCCTAACCGGCCGTTTGGATTTCACGGGACTGGATGGCGCCATTCTTGGCGCGAGTTTCTTTAATGGCAATTCAAACCAGTCCATCGCGGATAGCCTTGATAACTTTGATCCGGTGACAACGGTTTTTTCGGTCCACGGCGAATATGCTTGGAAGGGTTTGGAGGCGCGCGCGTTATACACACAGGTAAACCAAAAGGATGCGGCACAGTTTCGGAAAGAGTACTATAGAACACTTGGTTCGAGAATGACGGGCTGGTACGCGGTTGCCGGCTATGACCTGATGCCACTCATTGTGCCCGGCACGACGCATTATTTTGCGCCCTTTGCGCAATACGAAAAATTTAACACACACGCGAAAGTACCCGAGGGACTTTCAAAGGACCGGTCGCTCGACCGAACCATAAAGACAGCCGGAATCACCTATAAACCGCATCCCAACGTGGCGTTTAAGATAGACTACCGCTGGAACGCCAACAAGAAAGGAACTGATAACGATCAATGGAATATGGCCGTAAATTACCTTTTCTAAAGCTGTCTGAACATAGTCTTCGTTTTGGACAAGCAGTAGCATGGCTCATGGTTGTCGCGCTCTTCCCTTTATCTTCGCCAATTTCTTGTCAAGTCTACCTTACGCGGGATCAAGCTCTTGCTTTGCATTTTCCAGATTCGAAAATCGAAAGGAAGACGCTTTTCCTAACCGACGCACAAGCAGAGCAAATTCAGACATCTTCAAAATCCAAACTAAACTCCAAGATTGTTGCGTACTACGTTTCCAGCAAGAATGACGGAATCGACGGTTACGCTTTCTTCGAATCGGAAATCATTCGAACTCAAAAGGCGGCCTTCATGGTTGCGCTCAATGCTACGGGCAGCGTTATCGCCGTGGAAATTCTCACATTTCTTGAACCAAAGGATTATCTTCCACCCTCACGATGGTTGAGGCAGTTTAATGATAAATCGGGCGACGACGACCTCTATTTAAAGCGCGGCATACCAAGCATCTCGGGTGCGACAATCTCCGCTCAGGTGCTTAGCGAAGGGGTTCGTCGATGCCTGGCCATTCACAAAATCGTATCCACGAAGGAATAATATGCAGTATTTGCAAAAAGGGGGATTTCAAATGAATCCCATGATGCGACTTACTCTTGCATTTCTTGTTTTCTTTCTGTCCCTGTTTGTTGTGAGTAATTTTCTGATGTATTTCGAGAGAATGGGATTAACCCCGTCCTCGGTCATCGCTTATTACAATGGCTCCGAAGAAGACTTTCGACCCGCCCGCACGTACGGCTCGATGCTCGAAGTTGCACATGGACATCTACCGATGATGGCAATCGTACTGCTGATGTTGACTCATCTGGTAATTTTTGCGCCATTTTCCACAATTCAAAAAGTCACTTTTATCTCTACATCCTTCCTCTCAGCTCTTGCGGAGGAATCGGGCGGGTGGCTTATTCGATTCGTCGACCCTGGATTTGTCTGGGTAAAGATTGCGGGCTTTGTTATTTTACAGGCAAGCCTTGTGTTCCTGCTGAGCTCGCTTGCCCTATTCCTGTGGCGGTCTCGTCGCGAAAACGGCAAATCTCAGCCGGGCTCCGTACTCGCTGAGCAGGAACGCGACGAAAACTCTTGAAAACCTCTTATTCTTCTCGTCGTGAGTTTTGCCGGTCAATCTTTCTCGGCGGCCTAAGTTTGCTGACGTTGGGTTGGCGGTCCAATCATAAACTTGTGCGACGCGCGACACTGACGATGGGTAGTCTGCTTGATATTCAGGTCTTCACCTCCGATACGAGACATGCTCATCAGGCTATCCAGAAGGCTTTTGAGGAGTTTCACCGACTGGATGGCTTACTCAGCGTTTTTAAACCCACCAGCCTCGTTACCCAAATCAACCGAGGTGCGGGCAAATGTGCCGTCGAGCTTCCCGATGAAGTTCTGGCTTTGGTGCAGCACGCTATGATCTACGAGAAGGCGACGGACGGCAATTTTACCATTCTCGTTGAACCGCTTATGCGACTCTGGGGTTTTCGTGGTCACGAGTCAGCGAGATACCCAACGGACCGCGAACTGCATTTGGCCGTTGAAGCCGCCTGTCCTGGAAGTCTTTTTATTGAAGCAAAGAACAATATGGTCGGACTGCTTAATCCTCACTCGGCCATTGATTTTGGCGGCATTGCTGTGGGCTATGCTCTGGATCGTGCGGTCGCCGTGCTTCGATCAGAAGGTATAGAGTGTGGCTTGATCAATCACGCGGGTGATATCATTGCGATGGGCGCTCCGCCCGATTCCGAGGGGTGGGATGTTGCTATTACTGATCCGTCAAACCGTGCCGATGCAGCGTATCAATTTACGCTAAAAGATGCGGCCATTGCTACATCCGGCAATTATGAATCCTATCGAGACGTCGGCGAAACCAGGATCGGCCATATTCTGACGCCGCACCGAGGTTCCAATCCAAATCACTATCTCAGCCTGAGCATTATCACCTCAAACGCGATGGATGCAGACGCACTATCAACAGGTCTTTTTTGTAGCGGCTCAATTCCGTTGCACACCAAACACATTGCCATTACGGCCAATCCGGGAAGCCCACCTACTGTGAGCGTGCGTGTATAGAATCTAACCGCAAGTTCGCGGCTTGTTTTGACTTGAGATGTTTTTACAAAGAATTCTCTTCACAACAATATTCAATAAATTAGCATCTATTCAAATTCGTTGAATTTTCACTAAAAATTATCTTTATTCCTTTAGTTAACTTGAACGCTAACTCTTATTTAGCCTGAATATGAAAAAAATCGCGGTTATTCCCGGTGACGGAATTGGATATGAAGTCATTGACTGTGCGAAGAAAGTAATTGAGGCGACAAACTCCAAATCCTCGATGCAAATTAGCATGGTGGATATGGACTATGGCGCCGAAAAATATTTGAAAACGAAGATCACGATGCCCGAAGAGCAGTACGAAGATTTTCACACAAATTACTCTGCTATTCTAATGGGTGCTTTTGGTGATCCGCGTGTACCCGGCAATGAGCATGCGAAAGATATTCTTCTTGGCACTCGTTTCAAACTGGATCTGTATGTCAATTTTCGCCCAATCAAATTACTCGATGAAAAATTTTGTCCTCTAAAGAACAAAACAACACGAGATGTTAATTTTACTGTTTTCCGTGAAAACACCGAAGGCGTTTATGTTGGAATAGGAGGAATTTTTAAGAAGGGGACCGCGGACGAAATTGCAATACAAGAGGAAATCAATACGCGCAAGGGGGTTGAGCGAATTATTCGATACGCATTTGAATTCGCCCACAAAAACAAACTCAAAAAAGTAGCCATGGCCGATAAGAGTAATGCGATGCAGTATGGGCATAACCTGTGGTATCGATGTTTCTTTGAAGTCGCTTCTGAATTTCCGGAAATCCAGGCTAAACACTATTACATTGACGCACTCGCGATGATGATGATTCGGGAACCGGAGCAATTTGAAGTGATTGTTACCAATAATCTTTTTGGCGACATCATTACCGATCTGGGTGCGCAATTGCAAGGAGGCATGGGACTTGCAGCTTCCGGGAATATCAACCCTCAGGGCGTCTCAATGTTTGAACCTGTTCATGGAAGTGCACCGGATATTGCGGGAAAAAATATAGCCAATCCGGTTGCGGCTATCTTGACGGCTGAAATGATGCTTCGTCATTTGGGTTTTGTCAAAAATGCCAATATGATCGAACGCGCGGTTCGGGTTGCAATTCAGAAGAACCGGCTGACGAAGGAGTTAGGCGGAAACCTGGGTACAAAGGAATGCGGTGATTTCATTTGTGATGTCATAAAAGCGGACAATTAAGCGATCATGTTTATCAAAAACACTTGTGAATCAGTGAAGTGTCAGCCTAAAATATTCGCCATGGTGAGCGAGGTCAAACTGTGATTATTCTCACCGGAGGAGCTGGATTTATCGGTAGCGCGACACTTGGTAAGCTGAATGAAATGGGTCACGACAATATTCTGATTGTTGATAATTTAGGATCTACTGAGAAGTGGAAAAATCTGGTCGGCAAGAAATTCGCAGACTACATTCATAAGACCGAATTTCTAAAACGCCTCGATAATAAAGCCTATTTTGAGGACGCTACATCTGTAATTCATTTCGGAGCGTGCTCCTCTACGACCGAGCACGATATGGATTATCTCATGCAGAATAATTTTCGTTACTCCCAAAGGCTAGCCGAATGGGCACTGGCCAGGGATTTGCGTTTTATCTATGCCAGCAGCGCGGCCACCTATGGAGATGGCGCAAATGCTTTTTCGGATGACGATGTCAATACGCCGAAACTGAAACCCATCAATCGATATGGATATTCTAAACATCTTTTTGATTTGTGGATTTTACGTGAAAACATTCAAAACAGAATAGCCGGGCTGAAGTTCTTTAATGTTTTTGGGCCCAACGAATACCATAAAGGTGACATGCGTAGCCTTATTCATAAAGCCTTCATACAAATTCAGGAGACGGGTAAGATTCGGCTTTTCAAGTCTCACCGAAATGATTATCGGGATGGCGAACAGGTTCGTGATTTCATTTATATCAAAGACTGCGTTAATATTATCGATTGGCTGTTACAGACGCCTCAGGCTAATGGTATCATGAATTTGGGTACCGGCAAGGCTCGTTCCTGGAACGATCTCGCAAAGGCTATCTTTGATGCGATGCGCGTGAAACCAAATGTCGAATACTTTGATATGCCGGAGATATTGCGCTCCGCTTATCAGTATCGTACGGAGGCCGAAATCTCAAAGCTTCAAGGAATGGGTTGCCCCGTTGTATTTCAATCACTTGAGGATTCTGTAAAGGACTATGTGACGAAGTATCTCATGAAGTCTGAGTATTTGTAATGATGGGATGATATTTCAATAATAACCTCGGTCCAATAAATCATCATGGTAGCTTTTTCCGACATTATCGCGGCTAACGCGCGAATACAAAAGGCAATTCATAAGACCCCCATTTTGTCGTCCGGCCTGATCAACACGCAGACAAATAACTCTATTTTCTTTAAGTGTGAAAACTTCCAACGTATTGGCGCATTCAAGATTCGCGGAGCCTACAACAAAATTGCCTCTCTTTCTCGGGATGAACTGAAACGAGGAGTAGTCGCTTTCTCATCAGGAAATCACGCCCAAGGCGTTGCGCTTGCATCACGGATGATTGGAACCACGGCAAAAATTGTAATGCCGAACAACTCTCCGGAAATAAAGTTAAATGCAACCAGGGCTTATGGGGCTGAGGTTATCATTTATGATTTCTTGACCGGAAATCGTGAGCTTATTGGAAGAAAAATTGCCGAGGACGAAAATCGCGTTCTTGTCCCGCCGTTTGATGACGAATTGATCATCGCCGGGCAAGGTACGATTGGACTTGAGGTAGCCGAAAAAATAAAGAATTTGGATTACGTTTTTGTACCGGTCGGTGGAGGCGGTTTGCTCGCAGGAAATGCGATTTCTTTCAAATCACTGTACCCAAAAATTAAGGTTATTGGCGTTGAAACGGAGAACGCAAACGATGCCTATCAATCGTTTCGTAAGAAGGAAATTGTAACCATCAAGCCCCCCGATACGATCGCGGACGGCATGCGAACCCTCTCTCTTGGAAAGCGAAATTTTGAAATTATTTTGAAGTATGTGGATGATATCCTAACCGTCTCAGACCTTGAGGTTATTCACGCCATGGAGTGGATTTATTCTCGACTTAAGATTGTTGTCGAGCCTACCGCGGCTGTTCCTTTTGCGGCCGTTATGAAGAACGAATTAGGCCTTAATGGAAAAGAGATCGCCGTCGTTTTAAGTGGTGGAAATATTGATGTAAAAGATTTTTTTAGCTATCTGAAATAATAGATCATCACAAAGATAATTCCCATTTCTTCAGTTTTTCAATCATGGCGTAGTGGGTTAGATCAATTTGGATCGGTGTAATCGATATATTATTTTTAGCCACCGCTACGTCGTCTACATCGTCTTCGTGATCTAAAATCATCTTTTTCCCGGTAAGCCAGTAGTAAGCTCGACCGCTCAGATCAAGCCGTTTTTCAAATTCCTCTTCGTATCGTCCTCTTCCTTGCCTTGCTATGACAACTCCTTTCAATTCGGATCTTTTACCGGGCGGAATATTGATATTCAGAAGCACGTCCGGTGGCAGGCCTTTGGCTAAGACTTCTTTTGCAACGCGAGCCGTGAATTCAGCCGCAAACGAAAGATCAATTTTATGATCGAAGCTAATGGACGATGTTGCAATGGCCGGAATTCCCATAATAACACCTTCCGTTGCCGCTGAAACGGTACCCGAATACAGTACATTGGTGGCTGTATTGGACCCATGGTTGATGCCCGAAACGACAATATCCGGTTTTTGCGGCATAATCATTTTGATAGCGATTTTGACACAATCCGCCGGCGTGCCGGAAATAGCATAGCCGGAGAATTTCTCGGCGCGTTCGTATTCAATGACCCGAATCGGATCATGAATTGTAATAGCGTGCCCCACAGCACTACGCTCGATATGGGGCGCGACGACGGTTACTTCACCGATCTTTGTCAATTCTTTGTAGAGCGCGAAGAGGCCGTTTGAATCGATACCGTCATCGTTGGTCAGTAGAATTCGTGTCATAGCTTCTGCGGTTCGAATCTTGTATTTGTATTAGCTTCAAAGAATTTCAAAAGGCGAGAAAGGGTTTTCTTCAAGTCGTTGCGTGGAACGATCAAATCCACAAATCCGTGGTCGACCAAAAACTCCGCCGTTTGAAATCCGTCCGGAAGATCTTTGCCCGTTGCTTCTTTTACCACGCGCGGACCGGCGAAACCAATTAACGCGCCCGGCTCGGCTAGTATGACGTCGCCTAACATGGCAAAACTCGCAGTCACTCCGCCGGTCGTTGGATCTGTTAGTAGTGAGATGTATGGAATTCCGGCTTCATGAAGTAACGACAACTTCATGCTCGTTTTTGCCATTTGCATGAGTGATAGAGCACCTTCCATCATGCGTGCGCCACCCGATGCGGAAACAATGATCATGGGCAACTTGTGTTTATAAGCTTCATCCGCCGCCCGTGAAATTTTTTCACCAACGACCGAACCCATGCTGCCACCGATAAACCCGAAATCCATGACGGCCACCATGACGGGCCGACCTTCGATTTTACCATAACCCGTGTGAATGGCATCCTTGATGCCTGTTTTTTTAATCATCGCGTTAATTCGATCGGAGTATTTTTTCGTATCAACAAACTCAAACGGATCAACCGAGATCATATTGGCGTGCGTTGGCACAAAACTCCCCTCATCCAGCATGAGTTGAATATAGGTTCTGGCAAAGACGCGAAAGTGGTAGCCGCATTTTGGACAAATAAAGAAATTATCCGCAACGTCCTTCTTGTATAAAACTTCACCACATTTATCGCACTTTCGCCAAACGTTAGGCAGATCTTTTTTTTCACCGCCCTCGGAACGAACCCCTTCTTTTTTACGCTGAAACCAATTCATTTTTAGGACCTTTGCGTTTGTATTATTTCAAATCACAATCCATCAGGATTGCATCCTCAGCATTCATGAATCCGTCATGGTAGTAATCTTTCCGTTCACCTACTTTATGAAATTTATTCTTTTCATACAATTTAATAGCAGGAATATTGGATTTGCGAACCTCAAGCATAACTTTCTTGCAATTCTTTTTTTTTGCGATTTGAAACACTTCATTCATAAGGGTCTGCGCATAACCTCTTTTTTGAAAATCCGGATGAATCGCAATATTCGCAAGATGACATTCGTCCATGACTATCCAAATGATAATAAATCCGATTACGAGGCCGTCAATTTCCAGAACATATTGCAAGGAAAGATCGGAATTTTTGAATTCATCCAAGAAGTTATTTTTGGTCCACGGATTTTCAAATGTACTCTTCTCGACGATTAGAACTCGTTCTATGTCATCTTGCGTCATGGCCCTTAGGTTCACACGGCACCCCGAAATCCCTGTACATAAAATGGCGATAGTGTGTGAAGAACGTCTTTTTCATTCTGCTGTATTCTTTTGAAGGCCAGCTCATTTAGAGCAAACGGATCAATTTCAAGCTTCTCTTGTTTATCATCGATGCGTGGGATATCCAAGTCTGTGACAAGAAGATGAGGTTCCTTTAATCGCAACAAAAGGTCTTCCAGTCCAAGTACCATAACTTTACTCAAACGTTTTCCCTCCATATACTCTGCGCAATAGAACTCGTCTTTTCGCGACACCATCGCGACCACGACTCTTTCAATTCGATGTCGGTGTGTAAATCCTATTACATCGAGCGTACCTATACCCAATAGTGGGACGCCTAGGGAATAAGCCAGTCCTTTTGCAACGGACATTCCAATTCTCAGACCCGTAAAGGAGCCGGGACCCTGGGAAATGGAAACAGCGGATATGTGATGCTTGTTTGTATGGGTAATCGCCAACAGAGTATCAATAATCTGTAATATTTTTTCCGAGTGGCCTACAGAAGCTTTAAGAATGCACTTTTCGATCGGCAATATCTTGACTTGAGTATAGCTGGAAATTGCGATCCCGCACTGTTTTGTCGCGGTGTCAATGCCTAATATAGTCATATTCAATCCGTCGTTCTGTGGCTGCGGTTTTTTTTAGGCTAATTTTCCAGTAGCTTTGAGTTATATTCATCTCAATTCGCTCTGCCCATTCGACCAGACAGATGCATTTCTCATCAAAAAGGTATTCCTGTAGGCCTAAGTCATCCCATTCTTTTTTTGCATCAATTCGGTAGAAGTCAAAGTGATTGATTTCTATAGTGCGGCCTGAAAGTATTCCTAAATATTGGTTTTGAATAATGAATGTCGGACTATTGACGGACTCTTCAACGTTGAAAAACTCGCATATTCCTTGAATTATTTGAGTCTTCCCGGAGCCCAAGTCTCCAAAAAATCCAACAACATCTCCGGAACGCAGATTCTCAGCAAAAGCCCTTCCAAAGGCGCGAGTGTCTTGTACGCTTTTTGATTGTATGATTTCCAATAAATCTAAATGTGTTTAGCCGCGGGCTGATCCAAAAACCAAAGCAGATTACCGTGAGTTGGTTTTACACGAACAGCCGGCAAGTCCTCACCGCTAAAAATGCGTTTCAAAATATCTGATTTTGTTGGCCCGGATGCAATAAACATGACATTGTTGGCATTATTAATGGTCGGAAAGGTAAAAGTGACGCGGTGTTTGCCGAGTTTTTTCACAAAATTATCCATAACAAGGAAGTTTTTTTCATGAATTGCATCCGTGTCGGGAAATAGTGATGCCGTATGACCATCATCCCCCACACCCAATAATATCAAGTCAAACTTTGGAAATTCTCCGTCGGCCAAACTGAAAAATTCTTTTATGTCGTCTTCACATTGCTGAGCCGCAAGCATGAGATCCTCTTCGGTTCCGATTCGATGGACATTGGATTCCGGAATTGAGATCTTATCCAATAAGGCGGTTTTTGCCATACCATAATTCGAATCCGGATGCGTTTTTATGACATCTCGCTCATCGCCCCAAAAAAGGTGAACTTTAGTCCAATCCAATTGTTTACTGTACTCACTGCCAAGCAGGGTGTATATTACTCGCGGTGTCTGCCCTCCGGACAGAACAAAAGAGAAAAAATTGTGATCCTCTATACTTTTGGTTCCAATTTCTATGATCTTTTCGGCGGATTTATTTTGTAATTCTTCAGCTGAATCAAATACATGCTTTTCCATAATTCCTCACGGTTAGATTTGCTCGCACTCCGATATTCAATGCCGGTTTCAAGATAAAATAAATCAAAAAGTAAACAAAGGACATTTTATATTGAAGCTTTTCACCGCATGGCTATACTTTTGTCATCAAGTAGACACTACAGTGAATGGCGCCAGATTAATTCGTCATTGGTGCTAAATAATCAATCTCCAAGAGTGGACCATTACAATTCAAATGAATCAAACGGGCTTTTAACTCTGGATTTAGAAGCATCCGTAATATGCGTATAAATTTCAGTAGTCCGGATCGATTGATGCCCCAATAAATCTTGAATATATCTAATGTCGGTCCCGTTTTCCAATAGGTGTGTCGCAAAACTGTGGCGAAGGGAATGAACACTCGCCTTCTTCGCTATTTTGGCGCGTTGTAGGGCTTGCTTAAAGACCAATTGGACACTTCGTGCGGAATAGACCTCATTGTTTTGACCTTCAAACAGATAGTCTTTAGGCCGGTATGCTTCGTAGTAACTTCTTAAGAGGACCAGAAGGTTCTCAGACAGCATGACCTCTCGATCTTTCTTTCCCTTCCCGTTTTCGATACGAATCCTCATACGTCCGCTATCGATACACGCGAGCTTCAGTTGAATACACTCCGATAGTCGCAGTCCGGCGCTATAGATCAGCGCAAGTATCGTTTTGTGCTTGAGGTTCTCGGTCAATTGAATTAGTTTTTGAATATCTTCTTTGGATAGCACATGAGGTAATTTTGATTCTGTTCTCTTGGGATAAAGATGTTTTAGATCAAACCGGATATGGAATACTTCTTTATAAAATAGTGCGATGGTTGCGACTAATTGTTTTTGATAGCTTTGAGAAATTTTTTTATGTTCAACACAGTACAAGATGTATTTTTCGATTCGATTGATGGGTATCTCCTTAGGGTCTATACCCTTAAAATCTTTAATCAAAACAGCGATGGCACTCAGGTATGTGCGAATACTATTAGGACTGTAGCGAAGAATAATCAGGCGCTTTTCGAATTTGTCTATTTGAGGTTGAAACATAAAAACCTTCGTTAATCTGCCAAATTTAATACAATTAGCGAAGATAACAAAGGCAATATTAACGAAATTGCGCATAACTAGGCGTTACCAGTAATGCTATGACGACAGTGCAGACCATCAACGACAGAAAAAAAAATGAACAGACGAGCCAACGCTTCAGCAAAATCAAAAGAGCTGCAACCCCACCCACAAGCCGACACAGTTGCAGCACATTTGATTTTGCTCCAACGCACTATAAAATTTAGTAACCTTGTAATATGACAGATTTAGTTTTTTTAAAAGCATTAAGGGACAAACTCAAAGGTGGTAACACACGGTCAATTCATTTGAATGTGTTGCCAGGACGGTTTGCGACACGGCTTGACTTAGCTAATCTGAATTACATCCGACCCGACTTTGCAGAAAAATTTCTTGACCAACTTTTGACCACCGCTTGTTTTGACTTCAAAATTTCTTTTGACGGAATTGATTTAAACTCCATTCAGTCAGACGAACAAAAGCGACTTGGACTTTTATCAAAGCGGTTAAACTCTCTCAACATTGAAAATGAGGACAACTACAAAGAACACGGAATAAAAACTTTCGGTTTTGGTTTTCCTATTCTCATAAAGCCATCAAAGCAAGACCCGAAGAAAATTATTAAAGCTCCACTTTTCATTTGGCAGTTAGAAATAATCAAGGCGACAAACAAAGTCAACACGTGGTCAATCCTTCGCAACAAGACACGAAACGAAAACGGAAAAATTATTGACGAAGAAGTTCACTCTGTTGAACTAAACGAAGTATTACTTTCATTTTTAAAGACAGATGAGAGTATTTCTATTCCTCAAATAAATGAAGACCTTTTGGAAGATGCAGTGATTGACCAAAAGGAATTGATTGAAGAATGTTACAAAGTGCTGAAAGCACTTAACACAAACGCAACGACCAGCATCAAAGAAAGTTTGCTTGCGAAATTCAAAGAACCATTAAGAAACATTCCAGAATCATCAGCTTTGGAATCAGTTTCGGGCAATATCCCTTGGATACATTTTGGCGGAGTGTTCGGATTATTCCGAACACAAAAAGAAAGTATCATCACCGACATTGATAAAATCATTGACAAGTTTGATGAATTTGATTTTGAAAATTTGGAGGTAGAGAATTTTTCGGGAACTGCACACAGTGCAGTTGAGACCGACCCAAGCCAACAAGAAATTCTCACGACATTAGGAATTGAGCCAAAGAAAATAATTCAGGGTCCACCCGGAACGGGAAAAAGTCAATCGCTAACAGCACTTATCACAAATGCTTTAGCGAACAATTTAAAATGCCTTGTTGTGTGCGAAAAGAAAACCGCACTTGATGTAATCAAAAACAATCTACACAGAGAGAACGACCAATTAGGGGCATTGGCAGCAGTTGTTGAGGACATTAACAAAGATCGAGACGGAATAGTAAATTCTGTTCGTGACCGATTGGGCAACCTTTCACAATACGCAAGTTTCAATCAAACGAATTACACAACAGTTCGGGAAACAGTTGAAGTAAAAGCAGCAGAACTAAACCACCAACACAAACAACTTGACAAGAAAATTTATTTAGGCAAGTCGTGGACTGAATTAGTTGGTGAGTTTTTGAAACGACAAAAGGTTGCGGACTTTGAAACATTGAAACCGAAACTTGATTACAAGCAATTCAAGTTTCAAGAAGATGAAAAAGAACTTGCTGAAATCGTCAGCAGAATAAAAACAGCAAAGAAACTTTACGCTGATGTAAAGCGGCTTGACCATCCACTTGAAATTTTAAGTGATGCAATTTTCAAAGAAGATAATCCGAGAGCCATTCAACTAAAGTTGGAAGAACTCTCAAAGGAGACAGCCAAACAACTTGAAGAAGTAAAAGCAGAACTGCAAAAAGAAATAACAGAATACCAAAAGTGGCTTGACAGCCACTTTGGTGAATATTATTTTGCAGTCAAGCAGCAAATCACCAACTACAAAGATTTTGTTGTTTCTAATCACGAACAGTTCGGAGAATTGTTTTTTAAGAATGACGGTTTTACAAAATTCCGAATACAAACGTTGAGTATTGTTTCCAAGCGTTACAAAATGCTGAAAGGAAACAGAATTACTTTAGTCAATCAGGTTGCAGAAATAAAGCAGGTTCATCAAACGCTAAAATATTTTGAACACAGTTACATTGAAGGCAACCACACACCTACTCTCAAAGTTTTCGTTGACAACATTGATAAGTTAAGCGACCACACAGAAGAATGGTTTAAGAACAACGAAAAAGTTAAACAAGATTATTTGCAAAACTTTTCTTCAAATTATTTGCATCCGCTTTTCACAGACAAAACAAGTTTGCAAAACACAGAGAAAAATTTTGAACAAATCATTTCTAATATCAATCAAGAGAAACTTTTAAGACGGACTATTTCTGACACAACAAATCACAATCAGAAAATTTCCGAAACGGAAATTTTACAAACAGAAATGAAGTCCATTTCTGCAAACCTTGAAGATTTCAGAGAGTATTTTGATTGGAGAAAGTTCTACATTGAACTTACTCCATTGCAACGGACAGTTGTAAGGTCAATCATTGAAATCAATTGCAAGAATTGGGAAACAACTTTTGAAAGTTGGTATTACCATTGGTTGCTTGCAATTGCAGAAAGCAATTTGAAAGGTTTGCCGAAAAGTGATGACAAGATTGTTGAATTGGTTGAATCAAAAGAGCAACTGAAAAAATTCCAAATCAAAAGCATTATAAATAATTGGTCAGTCCGACAATTGCAGTCAGCAAAGAGAGCACAGACACAAGGAGTAAATCCAATTAGCTTATTCAACAAACGGGGAAGCAGAGGAGAACGAAGAAACTCTTTGAGAAAAATTATCACAACAGATTTTCAACTGTTCACTGATTTTTTTCCAGTAGTAATGTTAAGCCCGACAGTTTGCAGTTCTGTAATTCCATTAGCCGAAGGAATTTTTGATGTCGTGATTTTTGACGAGGCAAGTCAGTTGAGATTAGAAGATACCTTTCCTGCATTGCTTAGAGGAAAAATAAAAGTTGTTTCAGGCGACAGCCAACAAATGCCACCGTCAAACTTCTTTCAAGGCGGAACAGCTTTGCTAAGTCCGACAGAAGAAGATTACGATGAAGAACAAACAGCAAGTGAATCACAAACACCATCATCAAATCGTAATGCAAACAATTCTCTTGACCTTGCAGACAGCGAATCGCTTTTGGTTTATGCAGAGAACTGCAATTACAAGCAATCCTATTTGAAGGTTCACTACCGTTCACAGCATCCACACTTGATTGACTTTTCTAATCATGCTTTTTATGGCAAGCGACTTATTCCAATGCCAGCGAAACAGGAATACAAACCAATTCAGTTTATTGAAGTGAACGGACTTTACGAAGACCAAGTAAACAGAGACGAAGCAAGACAAGTAGTTGACATTTTACTAAATCACATCAAGCCATTTAAGAATGGAAAATATCCGTCAGTTGGTGTAGCAACTTTCAATTTGTATCAGCGTAATTTAATCCTTGAAGAAATCACAAAGGCAAGACAACAGAAACCCGAATACGATAAAAAGATTGCGGACTTAGGTTCTGATTTGTTCGTGAAAAATTTAGAGAATATTCAAGGTGATGAAAGAGACATCATAATTATCTCAACAACTTTTGGAAAGAAAGCAGACGGTTCTTTTCGCCAATCGTTTGGACCGATTTTGCAACGCAACGGCTACAAACTTTTGAATGTAATTGTAACAAGAGCAAAGTATAAAGTTTTTGTATGCACTTCTATTCCGCAAGAGCATTATAACTCTTATCCAGTTCTGTTACAGCAAATGAAGAATAATGGCAGAGCCATTTTCTATTCTTATTTGGCTTATGCCAAATCGGTAAGTGAAAATAATCTTGAAACAAAAGAATCGTTGCTAAAGCAACTCTATGAAAATTGCGAATCAAAAACTTTTGAAATCGACCATGATGTTTACGGTTCGGAATCTCCATTTGAAGAAGAAGTTTATTACCGACTTGCTGAAAAAATTGGACAAGACCGTTTGCAACAGCAATATAAAATCGGTGGTTTCAGAATTGATTTAATTGTGAAATCAAAAGTTACAGGCAAACCAATCATTGCTATTGAATGTGACGGAGCAAAGTATCACAGCAGCAATGAAGCGTATGCTTGGGATATGTTCAGACAATCACGACTTGAAGAACAGGGTTTTACTTTTTACAGAATATGGTCAACTAATTGGTGGTATTCAGTAGAGAAGGAATTGAAAAAAGTTGTTGCGTTTATTTCACAAGTTGACAAAGAAGAAAAGCAAGAAGATATTCTTCCACTTGACGAAGTTTTGAAAGTGAATGAAATTGTTCCAATCACTTTGCGACCAGAGACGAAAAGAAAGGTTTCGTTTGCTTCAACTGTTACAGTAAAGAATCCCGAAGGGAAAATTTTGAAAGTAAAATTTAGCAAGACACAAGCAACACAAAATGTAAAACCCGACAGCAACGGAATGATTACAGTTTATGAGAAAGCACCTTTAGCAGTTGCGATTATGAATAGAACAGAAGGCGAAGCATGTCAGTTGGGAATGTTAGAACTCTATTATGAAATATTGAAAGTAGAATGACCCAACGCATTTGGTGGCACATTTGTATTTTTTTCAACGCACAGACCAAAGCTAAAAAAATCCAAAAGAGCCACCAAGC
>JANNSF010000176.1:0-1627 GCA_031402315.1 bacterium
CATAATCGAGGCGATCACGAAAGCTATTAAGGATTTTCCGATGATTAATATCTCTGTCGAGGGTAATACGATCATCAAAAAGAATTACATTAATGTTGGCATGGCGGTTTCCATCGAGAACAATACGGCGCTCATTGTACCGGTCATCAAGGATGCGGATTCGTTGAATCTTGGTGGCATTTGTCGCGCTTCCAACGATATTGCTTTGCGCGCACGCAGCAAAAAATTGAAACCGGACGAAATACAGGATGGCACAATCACGCTGACCAATATGGGTGTTTTCGGAAGCACCGCCGGATTTGCCGTGATCAACCAGCCGCAGGTCGCGATTCTTGGCGTTGGTACGATCAAGAAGCGGGTTGTTGTTGTCGACGGTGAGAACGGCGAAGATACAATTGCAATCCGTTCGATCATGTACGGTTCGTTGTCCTATGACCATAGGGTTGTAGATGGAGCGCTCGGTGGTTCCTTTCTCCAGCGCATCTGCCATTACTTGGAGAATTTCGATCCGAATACGACGATCTAACTGAAGAAATATTTCTTATCAAGACTCCCGATCGAATTTCGGGAGTTTTCATTTGAGGTTCATATGAACGGCGCCCGTATACTCTTATTCATTGTAATAATATTTCGGTCACTGCAAGTGCACGGCCAGGGTTCACTATTAATAGAGGACCGTTTTGAAGAAGAAGGAAAATTTGCGACTTCTTCATGGGGAAACTACCAACATGGCGTTTTTCACGTCTTTGCAAAAGAAGGATTGATGACGCTTCATCCAAAAACAAGTTTTGCAAATCTCATCGCGGAAGTCAAAACGGAGTTGCTTTTGTACGAAGAGAATCAGGGGTATGGCCTACTTTTTCGGGCGCAAGATTATAAGAATGCATACGCCTTCGAAATTTCTCCGAATGGCTACTATCGATTGGGAGGCTACAGGAATGGTAGTTGGTTTGAAATTGTCAAATGGCAGAAGAGTAGTGCCATTCGCAAAGACTCCGTAAATTACCTTCTCGTCGCGTGCGTGGGTGACGAAATTACTATGTACATCAATGGAGCGAAGGAAAACACCGTTCACGATCGTACGTTTTCAAAAGGCGAGGCCGGCCTTATTGCGCGCAGTAATGTCCATGTTCATTTTGATGATTTTCGTATTTATAACAAAATGCCCTTAATTCAATACGGCTATGAAAAAGAGAAAGAAGATGTGCTCGGGGACTTTTCGAGTGACGCTAGCGCATTTTTACTGGATAATTTTCGTGTACGATCCGATCAATGGGGGGAGTCCCAAGAGGTGCATTTCGAAAAGGGGTACTACAATATGTGGGATCCAAAAAATGGCCATTACACGTATGGAAGCATTTCACAAACCGACTACGCATTTGAGGCCAACTTTACCTTGAGCCGCATGAAGGGCAAATCGCTAGGCGGACTTGTTTTCCGCTACGCCGATGTCGACAACTACTATGCGGCATTCATCGGCTCAGACGGGCGATTGATTGTTGATAAGAATGTCGGAGGGAATGTCGCGAGTTTATTGAAAGTGACAGACCTCTCCTATGACTTGTCCAAAGAGCAGAGTCTAAAAGTAGAAGTGCGTGGGAATGATTTTACGGTATTTCTTAACGGT
>JANNSF010000177.1:0-2145 GCA_031402315.1 bacterium
AGTTAATTTAGGCTTGAGTTTGTAATTAATTCATAAATTTGCGGTATTCAATTAATACGATTATTTATTTTCGGCAATGGCCGTTTGAGCACGTCCCATACCTACGGCCCGCGCGTCGGATTCCCCACCGGCAAAAACAAACGCCGCAAGACTCATACCGATTATTAGGAACTTTACCGCATGTTTCATGGTCGTCATTCCGTTAGGTTATCATCCACGAGAAGCTCAACCTGAAAGTCGGCATTGACGTCCAAAAAATCACCGGCACTAATTTGGATGAATTTGCCTTCGGATCCCAGCAAACGTACACGTAGACCCCGCCACCGTTTGGTAATGTTCTCGTTAAATATTTTCTCAAAATCAGCGGCAACCAAACTGAAATCGAGTTCCAGTTCGCTCGCGGCCGTTACTTTACCATTGGCATCGACCGTCCCTGCGGCAATCATCAAAGGAGTTTTAGGGAATAAGAAGCGCACCGCCGACGTCGAGTCGTAGAACGCCACTTCTTCACCGACCGTATCGATAATAAACTGCACTTCTACCGGTACAGGAAAATGGTTGTGCATTTTGCCGGTGAGTCGAACGCTTGCAAGATTATCGTGTATTTTCTGACTTAGGTCTTTGGAGATATCAAGCGAGTCAGGCTTTGGTTCAATTTTATTTTTTTTCGGATCGTTCGGTAATTTGAAAATCATCGGCGCCCGCAGGTTGACATGTGCCACCATCGAATCGGTTTTTGTAATGACGCCGTTTGCGACACTATTACCCACATCCGCAAACCCGCTGATGAGTATTGAATCCGGCAGTAGACTGAGGATGGCGGCAACCTCGCCATACTTCGCGATGGGCGTCCGTATCGTATCCCTTCGCAAGGCCCGTGTCGGCGACGCGGTGAGGTTTCCGGCCAATAGCGTCGAAGTGGATTGGTTTCCTCGTTTTCCGGTTACCGTCAGATTCAAAACCGCCGGAAAAGGCAACCGGTGTTCTGTTATAATTTCAAAGAAACCGGATTTAATCTGAATCGAATCCAGATGCTTGATGTCAATATTTTGAGAGCGCGGCGCCACGTCAACACGTTCCTGAACTAAAGTCCCTTTGAGGCGTGAAAACTTAAGTGTACTTATGTTTGCTTTGACACTAACACCCTGCCCATTGGCAATCGTCGTAAAATCCGAAACCGAATTAGCCGTGACAATGGAATAGTTGTAATAAATCCATTGATTGCCAACCGCAACATTATTTGACTTTGGGATCAGTCGATAGCCATCCAGTTTTATCGTGCTATTGGTGACGGCGCCGGGTGTGCCGCTGATATTGATACTACGCGAAAGCGGAACACCGGCTGAATCAAAGTCGTTCGATGTAAATGTAACCAACGAAGAGACCGCCATATTCTTATTGATAAAATTAAGATTTATCGAACCGGCTTCGACATACGCCGTATCCAAGACGGAACTGCTGGACGGTTTGACGGAATCCCCACGGCTAATCGTCTGAGACTTGAATTTTCCGGTGATGCTGGAGCCAACCACATTGGCCAAAATTTTTATAGATATCGCTCGACTGGAGTCAATCAGAACGGGCGAGCCCGATCCATTGCAGTGCCCAAAGAGTCGCATCGTAAAAGTATTCATTAACGTCATTGGAATGAGATTCTTGATCCTAGGAGCCGACGAAGCGCCAACAGTGAGACCTTTAACCACAAAGCTGTCCAAACGTGTAAAGGCCGGGCCAATCGTATCAAAAACGACGATCGTAAGCGAGTCAAAAACAGCCTGCGTATTATTTGTAAACGTAAACGTCAGCGAACCACTGGCAATATTGGCCGACTTAAAGTTATTATATCGAAAATTCTTATTGGTCACCGGTACATTAAAAACGGGGATGGTCGCGTTGACATTTCCCAGAGACGGACGTACACCCGCCGGAGCCAAAGTTCCAAGTGTAAACGCTGCCAGAACGGAATCGCGAAGTTTAAGATCATTACTGACCAATCCGTCCGTAGAATCGCTCACCGGATCGGCGTCTAATTGGTCACCCACCGCAATGGTCTCGTCCCGTCCTATGCGGATAGTGACCGAGTCTTGGACAATTTCGAGTTGAAGAGAGTCCTTACCCTTTTCTAAATTCTTCTTCAAATCAAAA
>JANNSF010000178.1:0-7230 GCA_031402315.1 bacterium
AACGTGTATCGGGCGGGGCTCGCCTGGAAACAGGAAAATACATTAATCGAAACGGAGACGTTGGAGATACACGCAATCCCTTGATTATCGCAAAAGGACTCAATTATTCGTTTTGGAGTACCATGAAAATCACGTCCAAACTACGTAACGATATCAATTTCGAAGCGGCGGATTTATGGCAGCATTACGGGGGACCTTTGATTAATAGTCAAAAGATAATTCGAAATACGATGTCGTATCAATTTACGCGCCGATGGTTTTTGCGTTTGATTGCCGAATATTCGTGGAGCAAGGAATTTTATACCGATACAGATGGTAGCGGCGACTTTGTCGCGGTAAACGGGAAACCCAAAATCGTAAAAGATAAGAGCCGCTCATTTAGTGTGGATCCGCTTTTGAGTTACAAGATTAATCCGTTTACGGTATTCTATGTGGGAGCGCACATCGGTGGCGAGGCGAAACCGTATCCGAACTATAGTGGATTGACCCAAACGGACCAAAACGTATTTGTGAAATTCCAGTATTTCATGCCGATATAATGGATTCACAAAAAAAGACCGCGCGAATTGCCGGAGTACTGTATTTAGTTGTTGTTTTGAGCGGTGTCTTTCATCTCATGTATGTTCCTTCAAAAATAATGGATTGGGATAATCCATCGGTTACGCTAAATAACATTATCGCGTCGGAAACTTTGTTTCGGCTTGGTATTTTGGTCGGGCTCATCTGCTATACCGCTTTTTTGTTCTTACCCTTCGCCTTATACAAATTGCTCAGCCCGGTTAATAAAGCGTTTGCCGTCGGCATGGTAGCACTGGCGGTGGTTAGCGTTCCCATATCGTTTGCCAATATGCTCAATAAGTTTGCGGTTTTGACCTTACTCAGCAAGGCCAATTATTTAACTGCCATGGGAAGCGATACCTTGCAAACTCAAGTCCTGATGTATCTTGATTTCTATCGCAATGGAAATCAGATCACTTCTATATTTTGGGGACTTTGGTTATTTCCCTTCGGCTATTTGGTCACTAAATCCGGATTCCTGCCGAAAATATTAGGGATACTGTTGATCGCGGGATGCTTTGGCTATATCATAAATTTTACGGGCAATTTTCTTTTCGAGGGCTATAGCGCTACAGGATTTTCTAATTTTGTAACTCTACCGGGGAGTCTTGGTGAAATTGGAATGTGCGTGTGGCTTTTGATTATAGGAACAAAAGATAAGCTGATATCTGGCAACCAAGTCACCACTTCATCCTGAGAGCCGTATGACCAATTCCAACGAGTTAGAAGACTTCAAAATAAATGTAAAACATAAACTATCCGCGTTGTGGGTATCCGTAACGTTTTGCTATATTTACGGAGACTTTTTTTCATTATTTGTTCCTGGCCGTATTGAGAAACTGATCGACGGTAACTCCGGTGCCGGCCCCACGACCCCACTAAAACTACTTCTATTTGCCTTATTGATGACTGTTCCATCGGTCATGGTATTTTTATCTTTGTCACTAAAAGCCAAAATAAACCGTTGGGCAAACCTATCCGCGGGTATATTTTTCACGGCCATCATGGTTTTGGTTGTAATCACCTCCATGGGTGAATGGATGCTTTTTTATAGTTACTTAGGCATCGTTGAAATCATATTAACTACCGGTATTGTGTGGTATGCATGGAGATGGCCTGTCCGTTTCACATAGGTTATTTAATAAGCTTGACCATTGTTGTCGCTCGTTTGTTGAGACCGCATAAAGCCGAATTTCGCCTTCCAAGATATCATATTTCGAAAAAGCATCCGCCGCTTCCGGTTTCGAGCTTTAAATTTGCCGATGTTCATTAGACCTCGGCGTTATATTTCCGTCGACATCGATTGTCGTCATTCGATGACTTTAAAGTATCGCCGTTACGCACCTCCGCCTTACTTCCGCTCCATAAAAATTCTATTTCCCAGTGCTAAGATACACTAGAAATTAAGCGGATTGAAAATACGGGGCATGTCCGCATCGACGCCATGATAAGGTTTAGAGTGCTCCGTGCCGCTCGTGTGTGGCGATTTAGAAATTAGGGGTCACCAGGCCTTGCACAATCTCGAAAAAAAATGTAAACTTCACCGGTTTAAAAATCAGGCCTGTTCAATTATTCCGGAGGAAATTCATGAGTTCATTTCATGTGGCGCCTGCCAAAGCGATGGGTCGCCTTGGTACGGAAACGGCATTTGAAGTTCTAGTCAAAGCCCGCGCCCTGGAGGCCCAAGGAAAACATATTGTGCATCTCGAAATTGGCGAGCCGGATTTTGATACGCCGATGAATATAACCGATGAGGCAGTCAAGGCACTTCACGCCGGTTGGACTCACTACGGACCCGCGCCCGGGCTTCCTGAATTACGCGCTGCCATTGCTTCCTATGTCGGAAAAACCCGCAGAATTGACGTTCATCCCGACGAAGTCGTTGTCACGCCGGGTGGAAAACCGATTATCTTTTTTCCTATTCTTGCTCTCGTCGATCCCGGAGATGAGGTAATCTATCCTAATCCCGGTTTCCCGATTTATGAATCCATGATCAATTTTGTCGGCGGTAAAGCCGTACCTCTCAAGATTTCCGAAGAGAAAAACTTCACATTTGACATCGCCGAACTCAAAGCGAAAATCAATTCCAAAACAAAACTCGTGATTATCAATTCTCCCGCCAATCCGACCGGAGGTGTTTTTTCCGAACAAGATATTGTGGAAATTGCCGAAATCGTCAAACAATACAATTGCTATATTATGTCGGACGAAATTTACAGTCGAATCATGTATGGTTATGAACATCACAGTATTGCAAGCCTTCCGGGAATGAAAGAGCGCACAATCATTCTCGATGGTTTTTCTAAAACGTACGCAATGACGGGATGGCGCGCGGGTTATGGCGTCATGCCAAAAGATCTTGCGGCTATGGTTGCCAAACTTCAGACGAACAGTAATTCCTGCGTTAATAGTTTCGTCCAGCGCGCCTGCATTGAGGCGTTGAACGGTTCGCAAGACTCCGTCGATGAGATGGTGGTCGAATTTCAAAAGCGCCGTGATTTTATCGTGGACGGCCTTAACAAAATAAAGGGCTTTTCCTGCAAAAAACCTCTGGGCGCATTTTACGTATTTCCCAATATCATAAAAACGGGAATGGATTCGCGAAAGCTCGCGGATTATCTGCTGAATGAAGGAGGTGTCGCAGCCCTCTCCGGCACCGCGTTTGGAGAGTTTGGTCAGGGTTATTTGAGATTTTCGTATGCCAATTCAATCGAAAATATTTCCCTCGCCCTGGAGCGCATCGCAAAAGCGATGGATAAGATTTAACAAGAACTGGTAGCCGCAAGCTTGAGGTTGCGTGAACTCCAATGTCCACAATCCGAAGCCTGAGCAACCATTTTTCACATTGATCGGTAACCGCAACTTTTAGGTTGCGCAAACTCAATCGAAAATATTTCGATCGCCTTGGAGCGCATCGCCATAGCGATGGATAAAATATAACGAGAAATGGTAGCCGCAACCTTGAGGTTGCGTGAACTCTAATGTCCACAATCTGAAGCCTGAGCAACCATTTTTCACATTGATCGGTAACCGCAACTTTTAGGTTGCGCAAACTCAATCGAAAATATTTCGATCGCCTTGGAGCGCATCGCCAAAGCGATGGATAAGATTTAACAAGAACTGGTAGCCGCAAGCTTCAGCTTGCGCAAACTCTATACAAGCAGTCTATCCACAGGATCCCTTTGGAACCTGCACCTACCCATTTGGTTCTTTACCAATCGCTTCCGAGATATTTCGAAATCCATCACGCTTCATTAATTCCAGAATTCGTGTGTTAATGTTTTTGCACGCCGAAGGTCCTTCATAAATAAACCCTGTATAGATTTGAATGAGCGACGCTCCGGCCTTAATTTTTTCATACGCATCATCGCCGGTGAAAATACCGCCGACACCGATGATTTTTATTTTTCCTTTAGTGTTCTCAAAAATATGACGAATTATTTCCGTCGATCGATTTTTCACGGGCATTCCACTGAGGCCGCCTGTCTCGGCAGCATTTTTTGACGATAATCCATCCCTCAAAATCGTGGTATTTGTCGCGATGATACCATGAATTTTTGTATCCGTCACAACTTGAATGACTTCATCCACCTGCTCCCAAGTCAAATCCGGAGCGATTTTGACAAGAATTGGTTTATGGTGAGTGTTGCTCTTTTCCAAAAGCGACAAAATTTCCCGTAGAAATTTTCCATCCTGCAATTGACGAAGATTCGGTGTATTGGGCGAACTCACATTTACGACAAAATAGTCGGCATAAGAATAAAGCTTTTCAAATGAAAAAAGGTAGTCATCCATGGCTTGATCGAGGTCTACCGATTTGGATTTTCCGATATTGATTCCAATGGGGATTGTGAAATTTGTATTCTTTCGCCATTCTGCAAATCGAAAGGCGCTTTTTTGTGCGCCATCGTTGTTAAATCCAAAACGATTGATAAGCGCCCTATCCTCCGGCAAACGAAAAAGCCGGGGCTTTGGATTTCCCGATTGCTCACGTCCGGTGATCGTTCCGATTTCAGTAAATCCAAAACCCAGATGTTCCCATGAAGACAAAGCGCGTGCATATTTGTCAAAACCGGCGGCTAGTCCGACAGGATTTTGAAAGGTCAGGGTCCAAAGATTTTGTGAAAGGGCAGTGGACTTAACTTGAAAGTAGGGCTGTACTAGTTTTGAAACCGGTTGGAATGTTTTCAACACATTCATGGCCACGTCATGGATTTTTTCCGGATCACGGCGAAATAAGAGTGGGCGGAGGATGTTTTTATAAAACATGGGTAAAGATAGAACTTGATGTCAATTTCACAAATAGAAATCTATGGTTATGGCTTAACGTTGGAATCAATTGCAATTTATGAAGCTATCCTCTATTTTGCCACGCAAGAAAAATCAAGAAACAAATCGAAGGAAGCACATATGCCACGAATGGTCCAATGTTTGAAGCTGAATCTGGAACTCGAAGGCCTCGATAAACAGCCTATTCCCGGCGAACTCGGAAAAAAAGTTTTTGAAAATATTTCCAAACAGGCGTGGAAAATGTTTGAAGAACATTTCAAGATGGTCATGAATGAATACCGCCTGAATCTAATGGATCCTAGGACCGATGAAATTTTCAAACAACAGGTCGAACAATTTTTGTTTTCCGGAATGGCTACGAAGCCGGAGGGTTACGTCGAGCCCAAATCGTGATCGACGGAAAAATTCTCTAAGTTTTTCGGAAGTGCGTTAGGATTTCTTCCATACTATCGCCGCCAAATTTTTCTAAAAACGGATTGATAAGCGCCAGTGCGGTCATGGCTTCGGCCACCACCGCGCACGCCGGCACGGAGCACGAGTCGGTGCGTTCTTTGTGAGCGCTTGCCGCTTCATGGGTCGTGATGTCAACGGACATCAAAGGACGCGCAAGAGTTGGGATCGGTTTCATCGCGCCGCGAATAATCAGCCGTTCTCCGGTCGAGACGCCTCCTTCAAGACCGCCGCTTCGATTGGTTTTCCGATAATATTTCTTTTCTTCTGAATAAAAAATTTCGTCGTGCGTTTCCGAACCGAACCGCGTTGCATTTTCAAAGCCTTCGCCGATTTCAACACCTTTGACCGCGTGAATAGACATGATGGCCTGCGCCAAAATACCGTCGAGTTTTTTATCACCATGCGTGTAGCTGCCGAGTCCCGTCGGAAGGCCGTCCACATAGACTTCATAAATCCCTCCAAGCGAATCCCCATTTTTTTGCGCCGTCTTTATTTCGGATATCATTTCGTTCTCTGCATCCAGGGCTCTGATTTCAGAAACATCGGTTTTTGAAATAATGTTGTGAAGTTCCATCACACGCGCGGAAGAAAGTACCGATGTGGAAATCTTGGCTTTCCCAATTTGTACCACATGGGAACCAATGACGATTCCGAATTGCTCCAGAAATTTTCGTGCGACACTGCCAAGAGCCACGCGCATGGCGGTTTCGCGCGCACTGGCCCGTTCGATAACGGGGCGGATGTCATCAAAACCAAATTTAATAGCGCCGGCGAGATCGGCATGGCCAGGCCTTGGTAATGTGATTTTCTTGATCTTTGATAGGTCTTCTTCCGTAGGTTTTTCAATCTTCATTTTATCCGACCAATTTTCCCAATCTCGATTCCAAATCAAGAGACCTATCGGCGCGCCGATTGTTTTTCCAAAACGGACACCGGTGATAATTTCCGCATGATCGGTTTCAATTTTCATACGCCCGCCACGGCCATAACCTTGCTGGCGGCGCAGGAGATGATGGGAAAGATAAGCCTCGTCCAATTCAAGTCCTGCGGGAATTCCTTCTATAATTCCCAAAAGCCCGCGCCCGTGAGATTCTCCCGATGTCAGATACCGTACCATTCAATCGTCCTTGTTTAGCTAAGCGATAATAAGCTTTTTTGTAATTTTTTGCCTTAAAATAAATTGCCACGAACGACAAAAAAAAGCCCCAACTTTATTGTTGGAGCTTTTGGAATTGAATAAAATTACAGCTAGGGTTTGGGCGTCCATGGCAGAAACCACAGCATAATGAAAAATCCGATCACATAGGCGAGTGGGATGTGCCAGCCATTTTTCAACCAATTACCAACCGATTTAGCTTGCGGGAAAATATTGGCAATGGCTACTCCCGCGGAAGAGCCGAACCAGATCATGCTCCCGCCAAAGCCCACTGAAAATGCGAGAACTCCCCAATCGTAACCGCCTTGCTGAAGGGCCAGTTTCGTCAGAGGGATATTGTCAAAAACGCTCGATACAAAGCCAAGGACAAAGGCCGATTGCCATGATGCGGGCGGAAGCGATTCCACCGGCATGAGTGAGGCGCATAGTACGAGTGTGATCAGAAAGAGACTGCCCTTGACGGCATGCCCAACTTCCTTCCACGGTGTGATCGTGAAAATGGAACTAATGAAAATAGCGGCCCAGACGCCAATGGCCGGAAAATCCAATAGGATATTCGTCGCAATCGTTCCAACTAATATCAGAACTACCGCTCCAATTTTTTTCCAATCGATTGGCAATGCAGACGAATCGGCGGCTTGAATTTCCTGATACTTTATTTGCTGATACGACGCAATGAATCCAAAAACAATCAACGCAAAAAATGAGGCCACGTAGGCGTGCGCAACATCCAAAGGAGACTTCCCTTCAATCCACATCATCGTCGTCGTCGT
>JANNSF010000179.1:0-17477 GCA_031402315.1 bacterium
GGATGTTTGCACCAGCATGTGGCGAGTCAAGAGTAAGCCACAAATTTACATTGTGATTCCATATCGGATCTTCGTTACCATTCAAAACATCATTTCTTTCCATATAGTCCAAAGCGTAACGAGTAACGATGCCACCCATACTAACGCCAGTAAGAATAATATTCTCACGTGACCCGTTTGTTGCCATTCGATTATTTATTTCTCTCAGAACACTCACAACAGACATAGCATTTGATTGAACATACGTAGCTCCATCAAAAAAGTCGACGATTATAACATCAAATCCATTGGCCAATAATTGGGAAGTTATGAATGCCTCCATTTCACCATACAACCTTGTCCAATCTTGGGGATTGTTATCAAAGTCAATCCCTTCTACAATCACTACTGGCTTGCGAATTTGGGATGTTCCATTGCCATAATAAACATATGAACTGCATGCGGTCGCAGGATATGTTTTTCCGTTAATTGAATACGTAGATCCTTGAGATATAAAGTACTCATCCGGTACTTTACCTCCAAGTTGAAACTGTGCACTTATTAATGGATTTGGATAATTTTGCACTGAAAACGTTTGTGCTGGCATTAAGCCTGAGAAACCCGGCAGCGAAACTACAACTTGACTTAATATATCGTTTTGATACTCTATTGGAACATTGAATATGGGATTCAATCTCGCAATTCCCTGTTGGTCGGTTATAGCATCAACACTAAGCTGCTGAGCCCAACAATATCCATACTCTGGTGTTCCGTCTTGATATTCACCAATCTGACATGAAGGGCCATTTGCAGAAATTTCGGCAATGACTTTGATGTTGGGCACTGCAGATCCATACTTGTCTATCACTTTTACAGATATCGAATAAGGAAAATCAACTTCATTCGTTTGTGCTACAATAGAGGTCACACAATTTAGTAGGAATGAAACTATCACAAGAAATTTTATCTTTTTCATTTGTTATACCTCAATTCTTGACTCGTTTTTAATTACCTATTTTCTTCTTCATCTCGTCGTTTTGTTTCTTGAGCTCGATCACATAGAGTGTGAGTTCTTCGACTTTTTGAAGGAGTTTTGTTTGGAGTTCCGAGACGCCGACGCCGTTTTCTTGCATTTCCTTTGCCGAAGCGATGCCGGGGAGATGTTTTTTGGTTTTGATGTGTTTCTCGACCTCGTCCAGCGAAGCTAATTTATAGCCCTCTTCGAAGACAAAATCCGCACCATTCGTGTTTACGACGATTTCATTGGCACGCGCTGAGCCATTAATGTCAAGTTTGTAGGCTGAATTAACTTGGGTTGTCTGGCCGATTAGAACGTTTCCGCCTACAAAGGCAAACTGATTGGTCGGCGTTGCGGTAAGGTACAAATTGGCGGAATTGGCAGAGTTGCGCCATGCAATATTCTTATTATTTGGCATCCGGACGGCACCGGCATCTGCCTGATATCCGTAACTACCACCACCTAAGGCCAAAATGTCATTGTAAACCATAACATTTCCCGCGACATCTAATTTTTGAGTAGGGTTCGTCATGCCGATACCCACATTTCCGCCGTTCGGTGATATTGCAATTGCCTGATAGGAGTTATCCCATGCCTGATTTTCAAGCAAAGCATAAGGCGCACCTGTAGGGATTCCCATCCTAAGTGTTCGTCCTGAATTCCCATTCTGAATCTGGAGGTACGTATTCTCAGCAATATTTGAATATATATGTAATTTGCTTGCAGGACTCGCCGTGCCGATACCGACATTGCCAGTGCTTAAATTGAGAACCATAAGTTCTGATGTGCCAATACCGGAATTTCCAATTACTAATTTATTGCCCAGTGCCGAAAAAACTTCCTTTTGTAACTCCACCATCAGATGAGAAATCGATGGCTTGCCAGGAGCCGCTGTTTTGAAAGTATGCGGTTTTAGTACCGTTTTGAACATCCAACTTGTAATTGGGCGTCGTCGTGCCGATACCGACATTGCCACTTCCATTAATTGTCATCGCTTCAGTCATTACACCAGCTGGGCGAACCCAAAAAGATAGATTTTTATCGTTATTCCAGTTCCTAATTTTAAGGTTATTCGACGCGTCTCCAGCCATATCAAGGCTACCGTTCAATCCAAACATGATGGCAGCATTGTTGGCTCTAATATCGCCAGCAACATCCAGTTTGTAGCTTGGCGTTGGCATGCCAATGCCTACATTTCCGTTGTTGAAAACCCAATTAGTGTTGTCATAATAAAGGCGCGAAACACCCGCAGTCTGAAAGTAAAGTCCTCCAACAGCGTTGTTGATGAGAAAATTCCCATAAAGATTAGTGCCAAAAGTCGAAAAGTACGTGCTGCTGTAATGCAATTTAAGCTGTGTACCCGATCCATCGACCACTGTGGCTTTTCCACTTGTTGGGGGGAAACTATTCGTCTGTCCATACACCGACGCCGCTACAAAAAGCAGCATCGCGAGTCGTTTCATGGTTTTCACACCCACGTTTGTGTTACCTGTTTTCATTTCCATTCTCCTTTTTCTGTTAAAAAATTAAATTACACGATAAGAACAGTGTAAGATACGAAATCGGAGGGGCGCTTGTCTGTAGGTAAATTGCTATATTTTTTGTAGGTAATTTACCTACAATGAATTTGTATCACTTTGTTTTTAAAACACTTAGCTTTTTTGATTTTTTAGCATTTTTGAAATTTTCTGGCCGGATGAAAAATAATTTTCACCCCGGAGCGTTTGGGCGAAAAAGGTCTTTTGGAGGGGAAGGCTTCGATAAACTCAGTCTGACACGCTTTTTGTGTGGCCAAATTGCCACGACCTTTAGGTCGTGGATCGCGTAAAAGGGGCACTATTGGCTTTAGCCAAATGCTTGCGAAATATTAGGGTTGATTTCGGCTAAAGCCGAGTTGTTGTTATTCTTTCATCCACGAACTAAAGTTCGTGGCAATTATTCACAATAATTTGAATGAAAACGCATTACGCGCGTCGTACGATTTTGAATAGGGATTTTAGAACTTGGTAAGCTTGAGGACTGTCTTCGTGAGAGAGGCTCCAATAATGCATTTTGTCAAATTTGCCGTAGCCGGCGCGAAACGTAGAAAGCTTATTTTTGGCTTCGCGAATCCTCTCATCGTCCGGCGTTTCCGTCATAAATACAATTCGACGCGGTGAAGCCATTCATCATTCCTAATAAACTATATAAGCTAGTACCTGGTGCTCGTGATCAATAAGAAAAAGGCCATGAGCAAGAGTACAAATAATCCAATCGGATAAAATATGCCGACGGCGCCAACCAGAATGCCGGGTGAATAAAACATATATCCGATCGCGCAAATAATCAGCCCGAGCAAAGTAAACCCCAACGCGCGAAGCATCGTTTTGGTTTTCATAGAAAGTGCATCTCCTTCGAATTGTTCTTGCATAATTCTCAATTCATCTAAATCGTTTGGCAAATAGTTCGTTTCTTAATTCTAAGGGTAATATCATATACAATAGGTATGCCGAATCGGTTCAACTAGTTAGATTTTTGTTTTTAAACAGCTTAGATATGGCGTTCCACTAAATTTCTGTATCGAAATGAGACAGGTTTGGCAAAGTGTCTCAAAAGAAGTGCCAAGTCTTTGGTTTTATGTGATTTCCCGTTTTCCGAGTGGAAAGACGGTTATGGAGAAACTTTCGGATACCAATCCTAACTGGAATGGTAGGCGCTGGCATAAGACTGCGGACTTGATTACGACAATTGGTGTAAAATTTTTGTTCGCAAGCTAAGGCTTGCGGCTACCAATTCTAACCGAAATGACAGGCGCAGGCTAAAGCGTGTGGGCTTGATTTACAACAATTGGTGTAAAATTTTTGTTCGCAGGCTAAAGCGTGCGGCTACCAATCCTAACTGGAATGGCAGGCGCAGGCTTATGACCGTGTGGCTCACGGTGAAAGTATTGTTCTTTCGGCTTGGATAACTTATTAAATTTCATTCTTTTTATTATTGATTTTCGTTTGCTTTACGGCAATATTTAGATGTTCCTTCATAACCATACTGACACCTATTATTAATTATGCAGCTGTCTCTTAATTTTCAATTTCCATTTTTTGCAGAGCCGCTTGACGAAACGGATATCGCCTCGATTTTTCAGTCGGTCTATCGAGGCTATCTTAACCGCTCCTGGAAAATCAATTTTACAAAAAATATTCATGTCGAGTTTTTTGCATATCGCGGATTAAAGCATGTACTCCGCTTTCGTGATGACGAGGCACACGTGCGCATTAGCCATCATGCTAAAGGACAAAACACAGAATTTTTTGAAGCGCTCGCGCACGTGCTCTGGGCGAGGGTTTTCCGAAAGAAGTGCGATCCCGTTTGGGAAAAAACTTATAAGGACTACGAAACACAATTGGCACACAAAATTCCGGAATCGCCATCGGTCAAAAGGGTCTTCGATTCACGCGGTGTTATTTTTGATCTGGAAGAAATTAAGTCGCGCCTTGATTTGCGTTTTTTCGGAGGACATTTTAATGCCGTCAAAATCGGCTGGAGCCGCCAATCCGCGCGAACACGGCTTGGACACTATGATTTCGGCGCCGCATGGATCGTGATTACAAAAATTCTTGACCACCCGGAAATTCCATCCTACGTCGTGGAATATATCGTTTATCATGAGATGCTCCATCATATCCATCGCCCCCAAAATGGCCGAATTCACACGCGCGAATTTAACGCGGCGGAAAAATTATTTCCGGATTACCGTATCGCAAAGACATGGATTAACGAGACGTACCCTAAATTTTTACGCCGGAATGCCCAATGAAAAAACTTTTGATCACCGGCGGAACAGGCATGCTCGGAAGCCATTTGGTGCGGCTTGCCGCGGAATCCGCGGAAACGGAAATACACGCTACCTTTCACGTCGCGAAGCCGAATTTTCAAAAAGTTTTTTGGCACTATGCCGATGCCCGATCCGGAGTGCGTGAATGGATCAAAAAGATTGAACCCACTCATATCATCCATACGATGGCGATTTCCCAACCGGACGTATGCGAGCAGGATAAGATGGAAGCATGGCGTGTGAATGTGGGCGTCACAAAAGAAATCGCCGAATACGCATCCCGTGCCGGGGCACGTCTGATCTATACGTCCACGGATATGGTTTTCGACGGCGAACGCGGCAACTATGAAGAAACCGACGAAACGAATCCAGTCAATTTTTATGGTGATACAAAACTCGAGGGCGAACAAATCGTGAAAGAAATGGTCAAAGATATTGTAATCGCACGCCTCAGCTTGCTTTACGGTTATAATCTCAATGGCGGCACGTCCTTTTTCTCAATGCTCGCCGATGCAATCAAGAAAAATGAACCTATAAAGCTCTTTCGGGATCAAATTCGAACGATGCTGAGTCTCGACAATGCTGCACGGTGCCTTCTGGAATTGGTCGACCATAAATACGAAGGTCTTCTGCACATCGGTGGCGCCACCGCAATGGATCGTTATACTTTTGGAAAGTTGGCGGCTAAACACTTTGGTACTAATTCGGAGATGCTGGAAAGTATAGTGATGAAGGATGCCCGTCTCATGGCGAAAAGGCCAAGGGACGTGAGCCTGAACATTTTTCGCGCGAAAAAAATTCTAACCACAAAGCTATTGACGGCGGAAGAAGGATTGAATCAGCTCTATAAATCGTGATGTTTAGGTCTTTTCTATAACCAATAAGGAGGCGCTATGTCAAGTTCCGCTAATCTGGAGCCGTATTACACCATCATCGAACAAGTGATAACCGAGATCGGCATTTCACCGGTCGAGTGTCGTGTGAAAGATAAAGATGGAAAAGTGCTGCCGGGTCAATGGGATCTGAAAAAAGGCTCGGCCAGTGTTTATGTCGATGTTTATACAACTCATGATGGCGGCTCCTACGTATGCGTGGCATCACCGGTTATGAAAATTGCCACACCCAAATTGCAAGCTCTCTATGAAAAGCTTCTCCTTCTCAATCATCAGATGTATGCCGTCAGTTTTTCTATCAATCAAGGGTGGGTTTGGCTTCGCGGGCTTCGCGAGTGCGAAGGCATGGATCCTAAAGAGTGCCGTGCCATGTTCGATCGCGTAGGCTGGTACGGGGATCACTACGACGATGAATTGAAATCCGAATTCGGCGGGTAGTCCGTTTCATTTTTACAAATTTTTTATGTTTACACATGAATACTGGATGGGTCTTGCATTTCGCGAGGCCAAGCGGGCGTATGATCAAGAAGAGATTCCGGTCGGCGCCGTTGTAGTTTTTGAAAATCGCATTATCGGGCGAGGCTACAATCAGATCGAAACACTCCAAGATCCTACGGCGCATGCGGAAATGATAGCGCTCACCGCGGCCGCGGCGACGATCGGCAGTAAATGGCTACTGGGCGCGACACTCTATGTCACACTGGAACCGTGTACGATGTGCGCCGGAGCTATCGTCCTGACACGTCTATCCGAGCTCATCATCGGTGCCACCGATCCCAAAACAGGCGCCTGCGGCTCTCTATACAATATTGTGCAAGAAGAACGGCTGAATCACCGCGTTGAAATATTGCGAGGGATTATGGAGCCTCAGTGCTCCGGTATTTTGAAAGACTTTTTCTCGAAGCTCCGCGCCCGAAAAAAGGGGGATGCCTGATTGGCAGCACGTTCATGGTCCGCCGACGCAAATCCACTCAACTTTTTCCGATATCCGGAAATAAATTCCCCTCTCGCTCGTTGCACTTTCTGACTGTGATTTTTCGAACTAACTTATGAAAGCGTAGCTATGAATTATCTTCTGATGTTTATTGTGCTGGTCATGACCGGCTGCACAAAAAAAGAAACCGTCAACAAGGAAGTTGGCGCCAGTGAAAGGTCGGATCAGTCCTCAAGTAGAGTTCCGGCCGGCGTAATACCGGACACCGCCATTTTTGCGGGAGGATGTTTTTGGTGCATGGAGGGGCCGTTTGAAAAAATAGAAGGCGTCTACGATGCGGTTTCAGGCTACACCGGCGGACATAAGCAGGATCCGACGTATCATGAAGTCGGAGCCGGCACAACGGGCCACCTGGAGAGTATTATGGTTCTCTACGATATGAAAAAGGTGAGTTACGATAAACTGCTGGATATATTCTGGCATCAGATTGACGCGACGGACGATGGAGGTCAATACGTGGATCGCGGAGAACAATATAGCACCGGCATATTTTATGTGAATGATTTGCAGAAATCGGCGGCCGAAAAATCCAAGGCCGCGATTGAAAAGTCAGGCGTTTTCGGAAAACCAATTGTTACGCCGATTATCAAAGCCACGCGCTACTATCCGGCGGAAGATTACCATCAGGATTTTTATCTGAAAAATCCTGATCACTACAACAGTTACCGCCGAGGTTCCGGCCGTGACGCGTTTATTGAGAAAACATGGGGTAAGACCGCGCACTAGGATTATTTTAAAGTTCAGACCACCGCAAGCCGAATCGCCCGATTCGGCTTTTTTTGTTTACGAAACTATTTGAAATCGAACTCCGATTTCGATATTATTAACAAGAACCAAATACAGGATTATTATGAAAACGAAATATTTGAATCTATTTTTCATGCTGACGACGGTTATTTTTTCGCAATCGCCATTTTCCGGTAAAAATAAAATGGTACTTTTAAATAATCCCGACTCCTCACAATTTATACGATGTCAGTCGGTCGTCGATGCGAACGATGGCCATATGATTCACGCGTATTATCCCAATATTATCCAAGGTTATCTTACCCCCGAAGCGGAAGCCGCTCTTTGTAAAACCGGATGGGTAAAATCACTGACCGATACGACGTATACCGGAGACCTTTCGAAAATGAGCACGCAAGAAAAGATGATCGTTCACGCGTGGAATCAGACGTTTACTTCCGCGGTTACGACGAGGGGCGGAGAGGAAGACGGTTCTACTGACCATACGCCTCGTGAAGTGCCCGGAAAGTTTCAGACCTCCGAGTATATGATGGGGCGCGTTGCGGTGGCCATCGTATTTGTCGAAAGCGACGGTACCATCGATAAGAAATCGGAGTCCTGGGATGATATTTCCAAAGAGGACATGTTCTTGCAAATTCGCAAGGGCCTCGACTGGTGGTCGCAACGTGGCGGCTACCGTGCCAATCTCTCATGGACCTATGAATTCCGTGATATCAAAAGCCACTATGAACCCATCACCCACGGCTATAACGACGATAAAAAATGGACCGACGATGTAGCGTCGCAGCTCGGTTTTGGTACCGGCGATGCCAGCGCCATTTGTTTTGATTACGCCGATGACCTACGGCGAAAGTACAAAACCGACTGGGCCTTCGTTGTATTTGCGGCGGCGGCGGACAACGATGCCGATGGCAATTGGAAAAACTCGGACGCTGTGGCATGGGCCAATCTGGGCGGCCCTTTACTCATCATCAATAATCGTTGCGACGGCTGGGGCCCGGACCGCGCCTGGCAGGTCATGGCGCATGAGACGGGACACATCTTCAACGCGCTGGATGAATATCCCGGTGGCTCACGCGGCGATTCACGGCACGGCCTTCTCAATGTGATCAATGGAAACGCCGAAGACGGCGGCGTGGTTAATGAACCCTGCATTATGAAAACACACGGTGAACGCGCTTGCGACTTCACGCAAGGGCAAATCGGCTGGATCGATGCGAATTTTGACGGCGTTTTTGTTTCCGATTATCTGAATCTTAGTAAGCGTTTTAACCAGAAAATGATGCTTCGTGAAGCTCTGGAGGCCAAAAAACACCCATCCCCTTACAAAATTGAGTATGAAGATCCACGTGTCCGCATGGAGGCCGAACGAAATAAAAAGTTTTATACCGAAAAATTTGATAACAATTCCCGCGGTTGGAAAGAGGACAAGGATGTCTATATTACGAAAGGTGTTTATTCCATTACCAATACGACTACGTGGCTGGATGATGAGTATTCCGATGTGAATGTGACCGTTAAAACGAAATGGGAAAAGGGCGGAGATGCCTACGGGCTCGATTTGTATTCTCGAAAAACCGATAATTTTTATTCTCTGGTGATCAACGCCGATGGCGAAGTCATGTTCGTGAAGGTGAAATCCGGCGAAGGATATTATCCGACATGGAAGAAATTGGTCGGTATCAAAGTCAAGGGTGAAAACACCCTTAAAATGACGGCGTACAAAAATACGATTACTCTTTTTGTCAACGATGAACTCGTCGGAACTCTGGAAGAGCCGGGACTCGATCAGCGTATAATCGGTCTGCGCACGGACGAATCGGCTCGTGTCGCTTTTGATGACTTGAGCTTGGCCAAAGTTATTGTCAAAAAGTAAAAAAGATTTTTGCGAACAAGAGTTGACTATGAATCACATTGCGGGTGTCTATTTGGGTTTTGCCTAGATTAATACTCTTCTTTCAATAGCTACGGTGCAAAACAATTTATTATTTGGAGTTTTCCCCTCTTCGTATCCGGACTCGTGTTTCAATTTAGCAAAACTGAAATAAACTCTGCCTTAGGAGAGATCGTTCTATTTACGCCGATTCTTCTTTTTATCGGTATACCACTTTATAAAGCGTTGAAATTTTCCTGGAAATTTGAGAGTCGTTAATGCAAAGCAAGCCTTAACGATTTTAGAGGCTTCCCCTTTTTTGGTGCTCGTTTTCTTCGCAACCGTTATTTGACATGCCAAAAGCGCATGGCCTCAACGATCTTTAATAGATTATCGGCCTGAAAAGGTTTCGTCACGCACACTGTAGCACCGGCGAGATATCCTTGGCGAACATTAGCATCTTCGGATTCACTCGTAAGCATAATGACCGGCGTTGTTTTGTATTGAGGCATGGCCCGCATTTTGCTGAAAAACTCGATGCCATTCATTCGAGAAACATCAAAATCAAAAAATATCAGCTTTACCATATTTTTCTTAATTTTTTCGAACGCGTCGGTACCATTTTCGGCTTCGATGATGTTAAAATCTTTGTAGCAGTTGATGGTGCTTACGACCATGTTGCGCATGGTCTTCGAATCACCCACGACGAGCACATCTTTCATTTGTAAAGGAATGTCCACACTTTGCATTTTTTGAAACCCACTTGATTTTTGAGACGATAGCGAAACCATACGTTTTCCTTTTAAGAAAATTGGATCAGCTTATTAATTACTCCCAAAATAGATGCACACACTATGCCGAAAACCTGGATTGAAAAAATTGAAGTTAGAGGCGAAACGTGCTCAACGTAATTGCAAAAAGTCTAACTTATAGGAAATTCCCTATTCACGGATTTTATGTCATGTTCAACTACAAACTATTTGAAAAATTCGACTGATTTGAATACTATGTGATGTATTTAAGATCTTTCAACGCCGATTGCGAACAAATGAAAAAGCAAAATCAACCGTTCTGCGATTGTCGGTATTTTTCCGAAGGAAAAAAACCTGTATTGAAACCTGAGAGAGGAATGTATGACTGAAATTCAGCGTGACACCATGGAGATGGATGTTCTATTTGTTGGCGCGGGTCCATCCAATTTAGCGGCCGCCTATCATTTGGCAAAATTGATTAAGACGCATAACGACAAAATAACGGCCGGAACGTTGCAAGGCGCAAAAATTGAATTACCGAACGGCATTGCGATTTTAGAAAAAAGTAAAAACGTAGGCGACCATATGTTATCCGGGGCCGTCGTAGATCCTATTGCGCTGCGTGAATGGATGCCGGATTTTATGGAGAAGGGCTTTCCTTACGAAAGTGAAATTACGGGCGAAGCGGTTTATCATCTTTTCGAAAAAAGTAAGATCAAATTTCCTATTCTTCCTCCCACGATGAAAAATCACGGGAATTATATGGTCTCGCTGAATAAAATGGCGGGCTGGATGGCAGATCGTATCACGGAAGAGTTTGGCGATACGATCAATATCTTTCCGGAATTTCCGGGGCGTGAATTGCTTTATGATGGCCAAAAAGTAATTGGTGTTCAGACCGGAGATAAGGGAATTGATCATCACGGAAATCAGCGGTCCAATTTCGAAGCCGGCGCGAATATTACGGCAAAAGTAACCGTGATCGGAGAAGGGCCTCGCGGAAGTCTTACCAAATCGCTTGTCCATAAACTGGATCTACAAAAAGGCAAAAATCCACAGGTGTATGGCACTGGAATAAAAGAAATTTGGGAAATTCCAGCCGGTCGTCTGCCAAAAGGTTATGTCATGCACAGCTCCGGCTGGCCGCTGGATCTGTCGCAATACGGAGGAAGTTTTTTGTATATGGTGAGTGAGACGCAGTGTACCATCGGCTTTGTGACCGCGCTCGACTACACCAATCCGACCTTTGATCCGCATGCAGCTTTCACTAAATTCAAGACCCATCCGATGATGCGAAAAATTTTAGACGGCGGGAAAATGATAACCTATGGCGCCAAGACTGTTTCCGAAGGTGGCTATTGGTCGATGCCAAAAATCTACGGTGATGGATTTTTGCTGGTCGGTGAGTCCGGCGGTTTTATCAATATTTCGCGTCTCAAGGGCATTCATCTCGCGATCAAGTCCGGCATGCTGGCCGCGGAGACTATTTTTCAAGCTCTGCAAAAAAATGATTTTTCTGAAAATTCGCTCAAAACGTACGACGACCTGTTCCGCCAGAGCTGGGCATTTAAAGAAGTTTGGAAAATGCGGAATTATCGCCAGAATTTTCAAAATGGATTTATTCCCGGCATGATCAAAACTGCACTACAACTTTTTGTAACGATGGGCGGTACAAAAAATCGAACCGAAATGGCGGCCGACCATCTCCATATGAAACGCAAAACTCAGGCGACACAGATTTTTGAAAAAGTAAAGCCGGACGAAAAAATTACGTTTGCGAAATTGACCGATGTATTTTACTCCGGCACCAAGCATGAAGAAAATCAGCTGTGTCATCTTGTGATTGAGCCGAAAGATCTCGCGGATATTTGCAATACACGGTGTAAAGAAGAATACGGGAACCCTTGTCAGCACTTCTGTCCGGCTCAGGTGTATGAAATGGTTTCGATTGAAAACGGAACGGGAACGCAATTGCGCATTAATTTTTCAAACTGTGTACATTGCAAAACGTGCGACATTGCGGATCCGTATCAGATTATCAATTGGGTGACGCCCGAGGGTGGCGGCGGACCGATTTATAAGAATATGTAAACATTATTGCAAAATGCTATTTGCAATGCCACGAAAGGATTTATGAAGCGTTTTTTTCTCTTATTGTTATTGGGGATTCCAACCGTTCAGGCACAGGATGAGCAGGTTCCATTTGACGAACCGGGCAAACATTGGAAAATTGACTCCCGCGGTGAGAAATGGACTTGGTTTACAGATTATCAGGGTTTTCAAGAAGCCCGGCTCTTTAAGACACCGGAGGGCGAATTTTTTCTTGAGATTTACTATAGATCTAATGATAAAATATTTAGAATACGTAAGCCTTTAGGACGCGAAGAGTTGCAAACACTTCGAACACAATTGTCTTACAGTCAGATGGATGAGCGCGAATTTGATCGAGACGGTCGTATAAAGCTCCTGATCACGAGTACCGCCGCTGGAGCGTTGGTTTATGGCTTTACGATTCCCATAGCCATGAATGTACAGTCTTCAAGTTCTGCAGTCGGGCTTTACATGGTAATCACCGGTTCGAGCTTTTATTTACCCTATCAATTGACGAAGAATATGAATGTCAGCGATGGGGCGGCCACGATGCATTATTTTGGAACTACGAGAGGCCTTCTCCACGGTCTGTTTATCGGAAACATCTTTAGTGGCAATAAAAGTTCGGGCCGATCTGCAGCTGGTTTTGCGTCTGCTGTCAGCGTGAGCGAAGCGTGGGGCGGTTTTTATCTTGCGCGCCATTGGCAGCCGGGGCGCTCGGAAATAATCGGAAACATGGGTGATGTTGGGTTACTTTGTGGCGGACTTTTTTCTGCTGCAAACGGCTACGACGATCGGGCTAGAAAAGTCGGATCCAGTTTCATGACCGGCGCAATCGTAGGTATAGGCACTGGATATTGGTTATCAAAGCAAAGTGACTTTACCCGCGGCGATGCCTACGTTCTGAGAGATGCGTCCTACCTTGGTGGCCTTGGCGCCCTTGCGGTATCACGACTATTTCAATGGAATTCGACGAGCGGGCAGTCCTATACAACGATGGCGGGAATGGGAACCGGAACTGCGTTGGGTTATCAAATGGTGCAATACAAGAATTTTTCTACGTCGCAGGGTATTTACATTACTCTAGCCGAATCCGCTGGCTTTTTACTGGGTACAGGAATCTCCTATATGATTGAAAAAAAGGACATCTACAATTCACGCATTGCATTGCCACTTGGATTCGTGGGTGCCACAGCCGGATACTATGGTATGTACTCGATACAATCCACAGAGCAAGAGTCTAAAACATCCAGTTCCAATCTCAATTATTTCATCAACCCCTTGCCAATGATTAGTAAAGCAGCCCGTCGCCATCAGCCGATGCTTAATTTGTCGTATCAATTTTAGGAGAAGGATTTTCTATGTTCAGCTTTTTTCAGCGCCATGCCCACGCGGCCATATTCTTTCTAAGAGCCGGATCCGGCATGGTTTTCATTTATCACGGTTATCTTAAGATTTTTGCCGCCGGTGGTATCGAACGTTTTGCAAGCTATCTTGGAGGTCATGGGTTTCCCTTTTCACAGGCCTTAGCGTACCTAAGCGGGGGAGCGGAATTTTTTGGAGGTTGCATGGTGGCCTTGGGCCTTCTGACACGCCAGGCAAGCATGATTCTGATAATCAATATCGGCGTTTTACTTATTTTCATTCACCGTAGGGATGCCTATCCGCAGATGGAACAAGAAGTTCAGATGCTCATCCTTTCGATCGCGACCCTTTACAGTGGAAGCGGAAGTTTTTCACTGGAAGGATTAGTGAAACGACATGGCGATTAGACTCAAGACTTGCGGTCTCTCCATGTATCGTGCGACCAAAGAAATTTTTTCATCGCTCCTTACGATAAGCTCAGGGAGCCTTTTGAAGAGGATATTTATGACAACGAGTGAAACAAAAAAAATGTGTGAGGAAATCACCTATTACGCAGGCCACAAACTAAAACCCGATGACGAATACGAATTCAAAAAACTGTACAACCGTATTAAAGACGACGAAGATTTAGATTCGCTATCCCAAAAGAAACTTGAAGAAATTTATAAGAAATATTTAGGTAAGTAAATGTTCACCGGAATCATCGAAGAAAGAGGAGAAATATCAAACGTACATGCGATGGGCGACGGTTTACGGTTTTCCATTCGTGCGGAAAAGATTTTGTCCGATCTTAAAACAGATGACAGCGTGGCGATTAATGGCTGCTGCCTTACCGTCGTAAAAAAGGAAACTCGGCAATTCGATGTCGAGGCCGTCGAAGAAACGCTCAAAAAAACCACACTTGGCCGCTGGCAAACGGGGCATTTTGTCAATCTAGAGCGCGCCGCTACTCTCGAAACAAGACTTGGCGGTCACTTGGTTTTAGGACATGTCGACGGCGTTGGCACGATCATTTCGATTGAGGAATTATCCGCGAGCCATCGCGTCGTAATTGAAATTCCAAAATCACTTGAAAAATATGTCATTCCGGTCGGATCCATCACGATTGACGGAATAAGCTTAACGGTGGCGGAGATTCATGATAATCGTGTTACGATTGCCGTAATCCCTCACACGTGGAGGATGACAAATTTTTCCGAACGCAAATTAGGCGAAGGAGTTCATGTTGAAGCCGACATGATCGCAAAACATCTCGAAAAAATAATGTTAGAACGATCCAAAATCTGATCCATCCAAGGAATGATCCAGTGAAGTTTACAACGATTGAAAGCGCGCTCGAAGACTACAAAGCAGGGAAAATTGTTATTGTGGTTGACGACGAGGACCGGGAAAATGAAGGCGACTTCATCATGGCCGCCGAAAAGACAACGGCCGAACATATCAATTTTATGGCCAAACACGGGCGTGGATTGATTTGTCTCTCCATTACACAACGGCGAACGGTGGAACTCGATTTGAATATTATGGTCGAACGTAATACCTCACTTCATACGACCCCATTCACCGTCAGCATTGACGCTATCAAAGGCTGCACAACCGGTATTTCAGCTTCGGATCGTGCCACGACTATTCAAACCGTGATCAATCCCCTCTCGAAGCCCGATGATCTTGCGCGTCCAGGCCATATTTTTCCGCTCGTCGCTCGCGATGGAGGAGTTCTTGAACGTTCCGGACATACAGAAGCGACTATTGATCTTGCAAGGCTTTCCGGACTTTATCCGGCCGGCGTGTTGTGTGAAATCATGGATGACGATGGCACCATGGCACGCGTTCCCCGACTGATGGAAATCTCAAAACAATTTGATTTGAAAATTATTACGATCAAAGACCTTATTGAATATCGGCGACGCAATGAAAAATTTGTACGGGCGATTACGCGGGACATTGATTTGGCCAGTACCTTTGGAAATTTTAAGGTCAGCGTTTATGAAAATATTCTAAATCAGGATCAGCACATTGTCATCACGAAAGGTGTGATTCGTTCCGGCGAACCCATACTGGCTCGCGTCCATTCACAGTGTCTTATGGGCGATGTCTTTGGTTCGCTGAGCTTTCCACAAGAAACCGATATCGAGACGGCACTCCGCATGATCGAACAGGAAGGGCGCGGGATTTTGATCTACCTCCGGGGTCATGACAGTCGTGGGCTCGGGCTTTATCCCAACGAAAATCCCGTTGGCTTGGACAGCCACCATACTAACGACACAGAAAAGGACTGGCGTACCCTTGGTGTGGGGTCTCAAATATTGGCAGAACTTGGCGTTACCAAGATTCGCCTCCTAACGAATAGCGCAAAAAAGTACGTGGGACTTGAAGGTTACGGCCTTGAAATTATAGAGCAGGTTCCTATGCGCGAAAGTGTGCGAAGCTAGCTAATCGGCGATTTTCTACCTACAAAAAAAGCCGGATTGCTTGAATTCGGCTTTTTTTATTTCAGGTTCGCTTAAAATAACTATTTCTTCCGCGCCTTTGACTTCACAACTTTTTTAACCGCTTTTTTACCATTCTTCTTCTTAACGACTTTAGCTAAAACTTTTTTGATCGCCTTTTTCGGAGTCGGCTTTTTAACATTCTTCAATTTCGCTTTAGCCATTTTGACGACAGCTTCTTTTGTGAATCCAAATTCCTGTAGCAATGCCTTTAGCGGTGCCGATTCTCCAAAATCACGCATTGCGACAATGCCGCCATCGGCGTCAATTCCCGTATAGCGCCTCCAGCCAAAACTGGATGCGGCTTCCACCGCAATACGGCAACGCACGCTGGTCGGTAATACTTTTTCCCAATAAGCTTTACCCTGACGTTCAAATTGACTCCAGCATGGCAAACTCACGACACGTGTCTTAATTCCCTCTTTGCTCAGTTGTTCATACGCGGCAACACAGAGCTGCACTTCCGATCCCGTGCCGATCAAAATTACATCCGGTGTACCTTTGCAGTCCGCAAGAATATATCCTCCGCGTTGCAGTCCTGCGGCAGAACCATATTTTTTACGATCGACAGTCGGAAGTGCCTGCCTCGAAAGGATCAGTGTAGCCGGGCGGTTCTTGGAATTCATCATATATTTCCATGCTTCCGATACCTCATTCGCATCCGCGGGGCGAATCACATCCAGATGAGGAATCGCACGAAGTGAACCGACCTGCTCGATCGGCTGATGCGTCGGTCCGTCTTCACCCACCCCGATACTGTCGTGCGTGAAAATAAAAATGGAAGGTTGTTCCATCAAACCGGCCAGTCGAAACGTGGGCCGCATGTAATCTGAAAAGATCAGAAATCCGGAACCGTAGGCCCGAAGCCCGCTAATGGTCATACCATTCACGATGGCACCCATGGCGTGTTCGCGGATACCAAAGTGAAAATTTCGCCCGTCACGATTTTCTCTATTGAAACTCTTCGCTCCTTTGATGAGTGTCTTGGTTGAAGGTGCAAGATCTGCCGATCCTCCGATTAGCCATGGCACCTTCGCGGCCACAGCATTTTGAACAATGTTACTCGCATCACGGCCGGCAACACCCTTTTCATCCGTTGCGAATACCGGCAAGTCTTTGTCCCAGCCTTCGGGCAACGTATGATTTTGAATGTTTTCAAATTGTCTGGCGAGATCAGGAAACGCCGATTTGTAAGATTCAAATTGCTTATTCCATTCCGCTTCACGTCCAACGCCACGTGCCACAGACGCCTTTGCATATTCTGCCACTTCGGATGGAACAAAAAATTTCTTCTCCGGATCCCAGCCGTAAACTTTTTTCGTGGCCTTGATTTCATCTTCACCGAGCGGCTCACCGTGCGCGGTATGCGAGTCCTGCTTATGCGGAGCGCCATAACCGATGTGACTGTCCACAATGATCATCGAAGGACGGCCTTTTTCGGCTTGTGCTTTTTCAACCGCTTGGG
>JANNSF010000180.1:0-1909 GCA_031402315.1 bacterium
CAAGCCCCTCCAGCGAATCAATGATAAGTAAGGCCACGTCGCATTCCTGAATTGTTTTGAGAGTTCGTAGTACACTGTAGAATTCGAGGTTTTCTTTGACCTTAGCCTTTTTTCGAAGTCCGGCCGTGTCGATAAGCTTGAATTTTTGTTCCTGATAGATAAAGTCAGTATCTATCGAGTCGCGCGTCGTGCCCGGAATTTCTGAGACAATGTGCTTGTTTTTTCCGATGATGGCATTTACAAACGATGATTTTCCGACATTGGGCTTTCCGATGATCGCGAGTTTAATGACATGTTCGTCTTCGGTAGAATCCTCCGGGGTTTTAGGGAATTCGTCACCGAGCAACTTAAAAATATCGTCGAGCATATCGCCAATACTGCGGCTATTTAAAGCCGAAATAGTTTTGGGTTGTCCCAATCCCAGTTTATAAATACTTTGATCGGACACGATGGTTTGCTGGATTTTTTCATTATCCACTTTATTAACTACTAATAGCGTTTTTTTCTTATTTCGTTTGAGGTCGTCGGCGATTTTTAATTCGGTCGCACTCAATTGTGTTTGCCCATCGAGCAATAGAATAACAAGGTCGGATTCGTCAATCGCAAACTGAGCCTGCTCACGTATAGCGGCATTCATGACATCCTGCGATTCGGGCATATAGCCGCCCGTATCGACCAGAATGAATTGGCTTCCGGCCCAATCGGTTATTTCGTAGTGGCGATCGCGCGTGACACCGGGGGTCTCATGGACAATAGCATCCTGTCTTCCGATAATGCGATTAAAAAGTGTGGATTTACCGACATTCGGACGGCCGACGATCGTGACAATGGGGAGACGATTATATTTCATTCTTGACTATTTATGCCTGTAGGCTTGATAAAATTCTTTTCATCTTTATATTCTCTTAATATTCACTAAAATATCATATTTAGACTTTGATACAAGATTTTTTATGCGCTTAAAGGAAATAGAGATAACGAACATCCGAGGGTTCGCTCATCAATCGTATTCCTTTGATGAGGGTCTTCAAAAAATTAATTTGCCATACGGCGGTGGAAAGACGTCACTTGTGGAATCTTTGTTTTATGCTTTGTCCGAAAAGACGCCACCGGATACTTTTTTCCGGGGCGGTACCGCCGCTTCAGAAGTTTCGGTTCGCTTTCTTTCCGGCGATAAAGTCCTGAGAATCTATAAGAAATGGAATGCCAATAAACTTGTAGCCTGGGAAGCGTTTTACGATCGTAACGTGAAAAAAGATCTCCTGAATACGAAGTCGCAAACAGACTGGATGACGCGCTATCTGCGAGGTTGTAAACTCGCGTCTGGTTTTCAAGCATGGGGTGGGGAAGCTATCCGTTCACTGTATGGCTTTATTTTGAGTCTTCAATGTATGCCCAAGGAGAATCTTTCTCCGATCGACCGCACAAGCATAGAAGAATTTGTATTGGGACACCCGGAATTCTATTTTTCGGGAATTCGCATCGACAAACTTTTGCAAACCGTCACGGATCGTGTTTACAGACTGAAATCATCGGGGTCCAATTTGCTGGCCGAGCAAAAAATATTGGCGCACAAATTAGACGATCTGCAGAAAACGACGGAGGAGATCAATACGTACACGGAGCACGCCCGTGAGTTGGAGGTAAAGAGGAATACTATCGAGGTCGAACTGAAACACACCGAACGCATTCGGACGTTTATTCATGATAAGAGGAGTGAGTTAAAGCAACTGGAGTTTGAATCGGCCACTTATAAGGAGCTGCTGAGCGGACAAGCAATGCAAGATTTTTCGGAAGAAGAGTTCAAGGATCTTGATCAAAAAGCGAAGTTGTTTGAAATCGCGGACAAAAAGTTTAACTCCCTGGAAGGCGAAGCCATTCATAAGCGACACTTAGAAAAGAATCTGGA
>JANNSF010000181.1:0-4914 GCA_031402315.1 bacterium
CAGCTTTGATCGCGGCGACGTCTACGACCAAGAGAAATTCGACAAGAACATGCAGGAACGCGTCAATGCGCTCTACTACGATAAGGGCTATATTTATGCGCAACTCATTCCCATCGAACGCCCGTCCGGCAAAGACACCCTCAACCTGGAATTCGTAGTGACCGAGGGCAATCAGGTTTATATCGATAAAGTTGAAGTCCGAGATAATACTAAGACGAAAGAAAAAGTCATTCGTCGCGACGTGGCCGCATTTCCCGGAGAGCGGTTTTCCCGTGAAGCGCTGATTCGCACCCAACGTAATCTCATGGTGCTCAACTATTTTGAAAATGTGATTCCCGATGTTCAGCCCATCGGTCAAGATAAAGTCAATGTCGTTATTACGGTAAAGGAAAAACCGACGGGCACTGCCAATTTGTCTATGGGCTATAGCGGCCAGGACGGATTTATTGGTTCCGCGGGCGTAGGCTTTGTTAATTTTCTTGGCAACGGTCAGGACGTCAATATGAACTTACAGCTTGGCGGACAAGGCTATCGTGTTTTTTCGATCGGCTTCAATGAACCGTATTTATTTGACACACGGACGTCCTTCGGCGTATCCTACTACTACTCCGTCGATGGAAATCGTCGTGCTCAATTCGTGGGTTATAAAAGCCGTTCATGGGGCGGCTCGTTATCCTTCGGCCGCCGGTTGAAATGGCCGGATGATTTTTTCTCGGCTAGTTGGTCAGTAGCGTATGGCAATTCAACGTTACTCCCACTGTCCAGCAACAATGTAGTTCCCGGGCTCGCTTACGGTCACCAGGATAATGTAACCTTATCCCAAATTATTAATCGCGACAGCCGGGATGCGGCGGAATTCCCCAAATCTGGCTCCGTATATACTTTGACCACCGATTTGGGTATCGTCGGGATCGACACAGCCGGCTTTTTGAATTCAATTCGCGTCCTTCCAAAAAACTATATGAAGTATACCTTTCGCGCACAAAACTATTTGCCCGCGTTTTGGTCGTTCGTTCTCTACACGGATTTCCTAATGGGCTATGCCCGCACGTTTCAAAGCTCCTCGACCGTGGAAGAAATTCCCCAGCTCGATCGTTTTTATATGGGAGGCGGCGCGCTGGACGTCGGCTCAATTCAATTGCGCGGTTATGGCGGCCGTAAAGTAGGGGGGCAACAGATTTCCAGCCTAGGATTCAATTACCCTATTGGCGGAACCGTTGCATTTAAGTATTCGGCAGAATTTCGACTACCGGTGATACCCAATCCTACGATGTTTGTCCTCGTTTTCGCCGAAGCCGGCAATGTCTTCCGGTCGTTGTCAACAGCGGATCCATTTCAAGTCAAACGATCCGTGGGATATGGGTTCCGTCTTTTCATGCCGCTCGTCGGCGTAATCGGCCTTGATGTAGGCTATGGCTTGGATCGGCGAATCAAAACGCGTAACTTTCCACGCTTGCATTTTCAACTCGGACAACAATTCTAACTTATAGGTGATAGAGACGTGAAGAAAATACTTTTGTTATTAGCCCTTATGACGCCAGGGCTTCAAGCTCAGTCCAAAATAGGATTTGTTGACTTTCAATATCTCATTTCGCAAGTTCAAACGATATCGGAGATACAACTGGAATTGCAAAAGCTTTCCTCCGAATGGACTTTGCAGATCGAAGCCCTTCGCGATTCTCTGGCGTATCTGGAAAAGGATCTGGATGCGATGAGCCTGACCTTAACCCGGTCCGGAAAAAATGTATTGGAGAAAAATATTACTGACTTGAGAGCATACATCAAAAAATTTCAAGAACAAAAATTCTCCCCTGCCAGTGGTGAACTTTACAAGAAGCAGCAGGAATTGCTCCAACCTATCCTTGACAAAGTAAAGCGTGCGGTGGACAACGTTCGCCTCAAAGAAAAGTACGATGTGATATTTGATGTATCAACCGGAAACCCGGTATCCATCGACAAAAAACTGGATCTCACAACGCTCGTACTCGATGAATTTGAAAGTATAGGGCTTGCGGTGGTAAAGTCGGCTACGCAACAGCAACAACCGACCAATCGTGATAATAAATTAGATGGGCAACGCAGGGAGCCGGTTCTGAAGCAGGATCCGCAAAAAAAGAACCCTACGCAGAAAAAAGATGAATCAGAAAATATTAAGGATTAAATACAAATAACGTCTACTATTTAAGGAGATTCTAGTGAAAAAAATGATTTATGTCTTGGTTTTGATGCTTGGTACTTTGGCCTTTGCGCAGGGGAAAACAGGCTATGCCGATTCGCAAAAGATTTTGCAATCGTTAAAGGAAACAGAGACCGTTCAAGCTAAACTTCAGGCTGAGCAAGAAAGAATGTATAAGCAATTGCAATATTTGCAGGATTCGCTTCAGCAAATGCAAGATGACTTTGTCAAGAACTATAAAGACAATGCTTTGATCAAAGAAAATATCAAACAGGCCTTTCAAAAGGGAATGCAGGATCTCGCCTACGTGATTCAATCGTCACAGCAGAAATTTCAGGACGACTTCTACAAGAAGCAACAAGAATTGATGCAGCCAATCCTGGACAAAGTTAAAAAGGCATTGGAAGCCGTACGCAAAACACAGGGGATGGAATTAATACTGGATTCCGCACCGGGCTCCATTCTTGCGTTCGATGACAAACTCGATATGACCCAGAAAGCCATTGACGAACTGATCAAAATGGCGACCGCAAAGACCGGCGGAAAATAGCCGGGTATCGCAAATTTTGAAAGGCTGTCCACAATCCAATGGCGACAGCCTTTTTTTATGCCAAAAAAACTATCCCACGTTGCTGAAATACTCGGACGTGCCTTCGTAGGGCATGACCAACCTATCCATGGCCTTTCCAATGCTCTGGATTCTGGTCAAAACGATCTTGTATTTGTGCTGGATTCAAAAACGCTAAAGAATGTCTCGTCGATTGCTGCGCGTTCCTGGATTCTGTTTCGACCTCTGCTTGAAAAAATACATTCAAAAGATCGGTCAGACTTGAGTTATATATTGACCGATACACCCTATGTGGATTTGATAAATCTCATTGAATATTTTTATCCTCCAACAAAGGTAAGTACTACGATTCATAAGAGCGCGATTCTCCCCGGATCTGTTAAGAAAGGCAAGGGATTGCGCGTCGACGCTTTGGTCGTCGTGGGAAAAAATTCCTCCATCGGGGATTTCACAGCCCTTGGATCCCAGTGTGTAATCGGAGACCACGTCAAAATTGGCAAGCGTTGCCGAATTTACCCACACGTCACGATCTATGATCATTGCGAAATTGGCGATGACGTAATTATTCATTCCGGCTCGGTTATTGGCAGCGATGGTTTCGGCTTTACCCGATTGGCTGAAAAAATCGAAAAAATTCGACACGTTGGCAAAGTAGTTATTGCTGACGCGGTTGAAATTGGTGCTAATTGTACAATCGATCGAGGAACCCTTGGGGCCACACGAATTGGCCGCGGAACAAAATTAGACAACCTTATTCAGGTTGCACACAACGTTCAAATCGGTGAATATGCACTAATAGCCGCGCAATCCGGACTCGCAGGCAGTACACACATTGGCAGTTACGCAACGATTGCCGGACAGGTCGGTATTGTCGGTCATATTACGATTGGTGATCATGTTACAATTGCAGCCCAAGCGGGTGTTATTGGCGACGTGACGGATGGGCAAACCGTTTCAGGATATCCTGCCCGCCCCCATGCGATGGCTCTGCGACGAGAGGCTTACATCAGTCGCATTCCGGAGATTTTGGAACAATTGAAGAATAAATAATTTTTCTTATATTCGTGAAAACCAGTTAAACCGATCTCCCACGAGACTCACGACAGACACAGGCAATGAACGACGACATCCTACGAGCAAAAAAAAAACCGGAAGATATGGATCTTGATATCTCGTTGAGACCATCCCGTTTTGATGATTTCGTCGGCCAAAAAAAGATAACGGACAATCTAAAAGTATTTATACACGCCGCTAAAATGCGTGGCGATGCCTTGGATCATGTTCTTCTATCCGGTCCCCCGGGCTTAGGCAAGACAACCCTTTCTCATATCATTGCAAAGGAATTGGGTGTTCAGATAAAAATTACATCCGGGCCGGTACTGGACAAAGCGGGTGATCTTGCTGGAATCCTGACGAACCTTGAAGAGCGGGACGTATTATTTATTGATGAAATTCACCGCCTGAACCCTATCGTGGAAGAGTACTTGTACTCGGCCATGGAGGATTTTCAACTCGATATTGTTATAGACAAAGGGCCTAGTGCCCGGACCATCCAGCTGACACTTCCGCACTTTACTTTAATCGGTGCGACGACGCGGGCGGGCCTTATAACGGCGCCTCTTCGTTCACGGTTTGGCATTACATCTCGTATGGACTACTACGACGACGGAGATTTGACTCGAATCGTCACCCGTTCCGCCGAAATTCTAAACGTTGAAATAAATAAATCCGGCGCCTCAGAAATTGCTCGCCGTTCGCGTGGAACTCCAAGAATATCAAATCGACTTCTCAAACGAACGCGCGATTTTGCGCAGGTTCAGGGGAAACAAATTATTGATCATGAGATTGCCGATTATTCCCTCCGCGCACTGGAGGTCGATGAACACGGATTGGATGATATGGATAAACGCATTTTGACAACCATTATCGAAAAATTTGACGGGGGTCCGGTAGGCGTTGAAACTATTGCGATTTCAGTCGGTGAAGAGGCCGGAACTATAGAAGAGGTTTACGAGCCGTTTCTGATTCAACACGGCTTTATTAAGCGAACACAACGTGGACGTGAAGTGACGCCTCTCGCGTATACCCATCTGAAGCTAAAACCAAGAAATATCGTCAAACAGACCGGACTGGATCTTTAAGTGTCTCCCGTTCACCCCGCATAATTTCA
>JANNSF010000182.1:0-3903 GCA_031402315.1 bacterium
TTTTACACAAGAAACAGGGGAATATATACAAAAAATTGCGGGTGCATTGGGAAAATTGAAGTCTGAGGCCTCCGATAATCAAGCCATGCGTGATTTGGAACGAGTTGGACACAGCTTGAAGAGTTCATCGCGGATGTTGGGTTTTTCACGCATAAGTGGCCTTGCCGCTGTGATTGAAGTAATATCAGGGCGCTGCTGCGAAGGCGAAGTAAAGGCCGACAGCACGTTGATTCAAATATTTGATGATATGTTAAGCGCTATGAAGTCTCTGATGACACGTATTTCGGTCGATGTAACAGGAGTCGTTGAAAGCCTCAGTGCATTTGAAAATAGAACTTCGACAGGAAATGTATTTACAGCTCTCATTCCGGGTTCTGCGGCAATTGTTAAGACCTCTGCGGTTCCTGTGGCAAAGGAAACGCCAGCAAAAGATAAGGACGTGGACGCAAGTTCCGTCATGCAAAACGAACAAAAGGTAGAAGAAGTCAAAACGTCCAAGGCGGATGAAGCAACGACGGAGCCTTTAAAGGAAGTAAAAAGTTCTGCTTCGGAAAAGCCAAAGGAGACGTATTTTAATCAGCTTGAAGTGGATTCGGAAATCGTCGAAATTTTCAAAGAGGAATCAAGTTCTTACTTAAGGCTCATGGCCAATGCGATCAAGAAACTGGAAAGCGATATGACCCATTCGGGATCTCTGCATGATATTGAGAAGGCATCCCACAGCCTCCACAGTTCCGCAAAGATGCTGGGTTTTCAAAAGATCGGCAGTCTGGCGAAACCGATGGAAGACGTTTCTGAGAAACTTAACAATAAGAAACTCGTTCTCGACCGAAATCTCCTCAATGACCTTTCGGCGGCGCTCAAGCTTCTTCAAACTCTCAGTGAAGGTGTGGATACCGAAGTGGATGAAATTGCCGCGGCCCTCGTGAACTATGAATCAACCGCAGCGCAAGAACCGCCGGAAGAGAAAAAGGCCCAGGAATTCATGCAAGTGCTGAGCGAAAACAATGAGCCGGATACACCCCCAGTGGCTGAAAAAAAGATAGTTAAGAAAAAAATTAAGAAAGTTGTAACGCGTATCAAAGAATCGATTCCTTTTGATGATGTCACATTCGAAAAAGACTCGATTCTTAAGAACCTTCATTCGAGCGGAGTGACGCTTCTCGATGAAATGGTTGAAACCAGTCAAGGCGGGAGTTGACGCATGAAACACATATGGCTACTATTGCTGCTAGGATCTTACGTATACAGCGGAACTACGTCCGGCGTTTTGAAAAAAGATGAGACTTGGGAAGGCGTGATTGAAATTACCGGCGATGTAACGGTTCCGGAGGGCATAACTTTGCGAATCAAACCGAATGCGCTGATAAAATTTAGTGCAAATAGGGATGATGAAGCCGGCGGATACGACGAAACAAAATCTGAATTGATCATCGAAGGTATCTTGCGCGCGGAAGGTTTTGAAAAATTCCAAATTCGTTTTACGTCGAGCAATTTTGTGGGAGCCGGTGAAAAAGGGGGTTCTAGTCAGCCCCAGGCGAGCGACTGGTATGGCTTGGTATTCAAAGAGGGCGGCGACCGGAGTATTCTTTCTTATTGTGTTATTGAGTTTGCCTATGACGGAGTCACCTGTGCGCATGCATCGCCGCGGGTTTTTAGAAATCGTATCGAAGGTAATTTTTGGAATGGTGTATTGTGCGATGTGCTAAGTTCGCCCCGCCTTGTATCCAATCAGATTTTGAATAATGGCTACGCCGGAATTAACGCAAAAATAGGTTCCTCACCTCTTGTCAGTGCCAATGAAATTACGGGAAACCGCTACGGCATCCTTGTTCAAGATGTATCCAAACCTATTCTTGGCGATGTGCGACTCGGTGAGAATAACGGTAAAAATGCAATTTATAGTAATCTTGAGTACAATCTTTTTAATCACACGAAAAACGTTCTCTACGCACAACGAAACGACTGGGGCGATAACTCTAACGCGGACGGGTTAATTCACGATGACGATGAAGACAAGAAATTTGGGATAGTAGTGTATACACCCGTTTATAGCACCGGTAATATTTCCTATCTGGAATTCAAAAGTATTGCCTCGGATGTAGGATCGGGAGAAGTGGAGCGCGAGGTTAAGAAAAAAGAAATCGAGGAATTGAAAAAACAACTGGCCGATCGAACAAAGCCGGTGTCCGTAAAAGCAGGCTCAACCGCGTCGGCCGTCAGTTCCAAATCGCAAAAGCAAATAGAAGAGGAAGACAAAAGGGAAAAAGAACGCTTGGCCCTTTTGGAGGACCAGCTAAAGCAACAGGAACAAATCAAACTTGAGCAAGAGAAAAAACTGGCATTGCAAAAGCAGGTTGAAGAAGAGCAGGCGAAAAAAAGCGTTGCGGTAAAAAAGGAGGCCAAAGTTGTAGCGGCATTCGTTCCGACAAAAATGGCCAACGAACTGGACAATAATCCCAAAGCCATTAACAAAGTAAATCCAATCATGCCGGATCTCGCGCGAAAAGCAAAGCTCAATGGGACAGTTTCTTTGCGCGTGCTGGTCGGTACGGATGGGCGGGCGGAAGAAGTCTATGTATCAAAGAAAATTGGTAATAAAGATTTTGATCAATCGGTCAGTGACGCAGCCATGCTAGCCGTTCGCCAGTGGGTATTTGAACAAGGTTTGTCTAATTTGCAGCCGGTAAAATATTGGACCGTCGTGACAATCTTAATGAAATAACGCTATTCCGGTAAGGCGCCTGCATTGATCCAGCCCTTTATGGAATCGATGTTCGCCGCCGAAAGATAGGGAGGGCCATCGGCCGGCATTCTACTTCCAACGGACTGAGATCCTTCAATTTTTCTAACTAAATAACTTAATCCAGCATTACCGGGTTCAATGCGTTTTAGGCTTGGCACTTCAGAGCTTGCGCGATTTACAGTATTGTCATAAGCCTGATCGGTGACGAGGCTCATGCCTTGAGGCGGGAACGCACTCGTGTGGCAACTGCAGCTATTCGTGAAAATGGTTTGAACGCGCGACGGGATGAGCTTCGGAGCAATGGATTTTGTTTCTTCTTTGAGATCTCCGCAGGACGCAATAAATGCAATCGACAGGAAAATAGCATTTTTCATAGAGGACCTTAGTATTTGAATTGACGATGAATGTTAAATCCAAAATGCAGATTTACTCCCTTTTGATACAGCGAGTTTTTGGCGATCGCGGAGGTGCCTGCAATGTATTGATTGGTGTGGATTTCCTGAGTATTGGAAACTACGGTCTCAAAAATATGAAGCCCCATTTTTTTCATAAATCCCAATGACCAGGTGTTGAAACGACGATCACCGGCGAAAGCATTGCCTTGATAACCTGAGAGTCGGGGCGAAAATTCTGCCGTCAGCGCAAAATCCTTCTTGAATTGATATTGTGCGCCAACGCCAAGGGCTGTCGTGGAACGACTATCTTTATATGATTTGGGTGGATTCCCGGGGCGTGTGATGGATAGATGGTGATTGGTTTTGAAAGCTACGGAGGGCGTAAGAAGGAAACTCAACTGCGGAGAGACTGCGTATCCCAATAGAAATTGGAGGTTTGGAGAAAGACGGTTCCTTCCGATTCCGTCCCGACTTATCCAGTCAAATCCCGCGTAAAAACCGAGAGACCAAGGCCGCGAAGCAGAAGCTTGAAATGGAATATGCTTTACAGAAAATTCAAGGTCCTTATTCGCATTGGTCCGGCGTAAGAGGATGTCCGTCTTGTCGTTCAACGAGCCTGCCAATTGAATGCTCGTCACGGCTCCATTGTCGAGACCAAAGAAGCTACCGTATGTATTGCCTCCGTTGGGGCCACCATTGATGAGTCCAAAACGATGCATGATTCTGAATTCAAATACATGCGCACCCAAAGTTCGAGTTGTG
>JANNSF010000183.1:0-3123 GCA_031402315.1 bacterium
GCTTTTTTTGTTTGGGCGCGATATTCGATCCACTGATCGACGCGGGTCGCTTCAACTGGAAAACGGCAGGGTTCGCACTGCTGACCTCCTTGTGGCTGGTCTTCTCTGTGTGGTCCGCTACTATATTCCTCCGGACGCACAATGCTATTCGAAGAAAAATGACAAGACTCTATCTTTTTTTTGTAGTCCTATCCAATACGACACTCGCTTTCTATTTGCTGTTTAATGGGTTTGTCGGTAAGTGCCTTTGGATTTACTGATTTGAGTGTTTCGGCTCCTTCTGCGATCAAAATGAAATTGCATTTTCATTTAGGCCTGTGCACATTGAATCAAAAGGAGTCGGACCTTGATGACCGCCGTGCAACGAGTATTTCTATTGACCTTCTTCCCCACTCTTCTTTTCGCGCAATTTATTCCCGATCCTACCAATGCCCAATTCGTATTAGCCACGCCTTCGTGGATTGTCTGGACAACCCAAAAAAGACTTGCCGATATGCCGAAAGTAGACGATGGCTCATTTCGTATTGAAGTAGTCATACAATCGGAACCCGGCCAGCCCGCATGGAAAGTCTATGAACATATCTCCGGCATGGTCAATATGTTTAGCCCGGTCTGGGTGTGGAAGGATGGCTCGGTCATTGCCTGGGGAGGCTGGTTTAGTATGGCGAAAAAAAACGTACTGTATGAACCTGAAAATCTGGACTCCATCACCGGTTCTTCGGAGATGCCAGTCCTGCGGTCGGTCGGAGAAAACGGCGTGATTGTCATGGCGCCTACCGAAGAGGTGACGATGACATCCAATCATCGATTGTATTTTGTTCCTTGGACGTGGGACAAACGCGTCGTTGACTATCGCCGTCAAAAACAGATGACCGATGACGAAGGTATTGGCTATTGGAGCGGATCGGTGCTTTATGCGGACGGAAAGTTTCTGACTTCACGATCCGGCAAACTCTTTTGTTATTCCGCAAAGGACTCACGATTAGATACTTTGCGGATGAATTCGATTGATAAAGCATCATCACCGATAGCCTTCGATGGGAAGTCCGCATTGGTCGCATCCGATACGCAATGTATATACATTGACCTGCAGAGTAAAATCGAGCAAAAAATATATTTGCCTCCGGAATGGCAGTGGGTTGGCTTAAAAGGCTCAGAAGGATTTGGGATTAGGACTGAAAATGATGGCACAAGCTCAACGTACAAGCTCATTCGCCGCGAACTCCTGACCGGAGTTGAAAAAATCCTGGGTCAATATTCGGAAGACAATAATGACTACCATGCACCCATTGCCTTCATCCAAGGAAATACACTTTGGTTTTGGGCGAATAAGCAATGGCTCAAGTTTAAACAATAAAAACTTTTTTGATTAAAATTCGCAACCGAAGCAACTATATCTCGTAAAACTTCTCGCCTTAGATTTTCAAGCCTTGTGCAGTATGAAGAGCCCGCAACTTAACAAAAAAAAGGATTTATGATTTTATTCCGTGCGTTGGTTTGTATCCTTCTGGTACCGGCATTTTCAGTAATTGGCCAAAATGATTCTCTCAAAAATATATCCCTATCCGGATTACAATTTCGCGGTATAGGCCCGGCCTTAGCCGGTGGCCGAGTTGTCGATATTGCGGTGAATCCTAAAAACTCAGCCGAATATTTTGTGGCCTCCGGACACGGCTCGCTTTGGAAAACAGTGAATAATGGCATCACCTTTTCACCCGTCTTTGACGGGCAGAAATCGTACTCGATCGGATGCGTATCGATCGATCCGTCCAATTCTAATATCGTGTGGGTCGGTACGGGCGAAGCCAAAGGCCAAACCAACGTCATTTTCGGGGATGGCATTTACAGAAGTGAAGACGGTGGAAAGAGCTGGAAAAATATGGGGCTCGATAGTTCGGAATCTATCGGTGCTGTCGTCGTCGATCCTCGAAATTCAAATGTGGTCTATGCGGCCGCGTATGGCCCTTTCCGCAATGAAGGTGGTCAGCGTGGAATTTATAAAACCATCGATGGTGGTAAAAATTGGACGAGGATACTTTTTGTTAGCAATTACACAGGCTTTTATCAGATTCATATGGATCCGAAAAATCCAAATGTGCTTTATGCGGTAGCACACCAAAAATTCAAAAAACTTTACTCGACCGTGAGCGGCGGACCGGAAAGCGCAATCTATCGCACAACGGACAATGGCTTGACATGGGAAAAAATCATGAATGGCTTGCCTACCGCAGACGTTGGAAAAATCGGAATGAGCATTTCCCCATCCAATCCGGATGTGCTCTACGCGATCGTTCAAGCCAAGGAAAAAGGCGGTGTCTATCGGAGTGCGGACCGTGGCGCCAGCTGGAACAAACAAAACAGTTATGTCTCCACCTATGCTTTTTATTTTCAAAGACTATTTTGCGATCCTCAGGATGAGAATCTTGTCTATAGCATGGATGTATTTAATAAAGTCAGTCGTGATGGCGGTGTCACCTGGAATAATCTCGGTGAAAAACATAAGCACGTGGATAATCATGCCTTATGGATTGACCCATCCAATTCAAATCATCTCTTGTCCGGATGCGATGGTGGTGTGTACGAATCTTTGGATCAAGGCGCCACATGGGGTTTTAAGAGTAACCTACCCATCGCGGAAATCTATAAAGTGGCAACGGATAACGCCCAACCCTTCTACAATGTTTATGCCGGATCACAGGATAATAATAGTTTTACGGGACCCTCACGCACAATAAGTTCGGCCGGAATTACGAATCAGGATTGGTACTTCACGCTGGGTGGCGATGGATTTGAAACCCAGCCCGATTGGCAAAACCCGGATATCCTCTACGTCCAATCACAAAACGGCGGGCTTGTCAGGTACGACAAAAAAACCGGCGAACAACTTTTTATTAAGCCCATTGATACGGCCGACGTAGCTTACCGTTTTGACTGGGATGCCGCTTTGCTCATCTCCCATCATGATCCCCGCCGTTTGTATTTCGGCGGCAATCGGCTTTTCCGGACCGACGATCGTGGAAATACATGGAGCTTGATTAGTCAGGATCTTACACGTGGTGTCCCTCAAAAGATATTGAAGATGCAGGGCAAGAGCTGGAGCTATGACGAATTGGCAAGTAAGGG
>JANNSF010000184.1:0-3629 GCA_031402315.1 bacterium
GAAGGCATTAAAGGCTTTCGATCGATCCGGACAATGGCATCGACTGAAAAACCGGGCGTTTATATCGATCAGTGTGAATGGGATACGCTGGAGGACGCAACCGCGGCCGCCGAAGCGGTTCAAAAAATGCCGGAATTTAAACCGATTTTTGCGATGATGGATTCTGTTTTATATTTCGATCACCTGAAACCTGTGGATGCGCGATGACCAAATCGGGTAAGAAAAAAGATGTCGTTTCTCCTCTGGGGCTCGGTCCGAAAAGTACGAGGGCGCTGAATGGGATTGGCATCTTCACGCGCATGGACATGGAGCGCGCCGGCTCAGTCGCGATTTATATCCAACTCAAACGCCTCAACCCCAAAAGCGTTTCGCTCAATCTCCTTTACGGAATGGAGGCTGTTCTTTTGGATATTCACTGGACAAAAATTCCAAAGTCCGTCAAGGCGCAATTAAAGCAGGAAGTATCTTCAAGCCTATAGCGCGTACGAATAATTTTTTACATAATTTACAGGAGTCCTTATGAAATCAACGTCATCGATCTTGAAAGAATTTGAAAAGACCGCAGAAATTTGGAAAACGTCTCTTGATGTGTATACCGAAACTCACTTTGCACAAAAACCTTCCGCGGACGAATGGTCGATCGGTCAGGTGTATAATCACTTAGTCAGCGGAACCAATCGTTTTCACCTTGCGCATATTCGCCAATGTCTAAACGGCGCAGAATCCACACCGGAGGGAAAAACATTACCCGGAAAATTGATCTATCTGCTTGGTAGTTTTCTGCCGGTTCGTATAAAAGTTCCGGCCTCGGACACGTACACGCCCAAACAGCCGTCGAATATTGACGAAATGCGTAAGGGTCTGATTGATCTAATCACAACTATGCGTGCGACCGAGGCAAAACTTCAAGGCGCGTCGGAAGCCGGTAAAACGGCCCATCCGCGGCTCGGATTTCTGAATGCGCGGGAATGGTTCGCGCTGATCGAAATGCATTTTCGCCATCACCTGCGACAGAAAGAGCGGCTCGATCAATTTTTGAAACAAGCGGCATAAAGGAAAATAGTTTGAAGATCAAAGGACATTGAACGCCTGAAAATCGCGTTAGAACTATGAGTTTTTGCAACAAAATCATTTTTTGCGTGGAAATTATTTATGTCCATCATACAATCCCTTAGAGGCGGCGACCAAAGAACTCTGGGTCGGGCCAATGCCGTTACTCGAAGAGTCCGCCGTGACCCGCAGCTCCTTGCAGAGCTTTTCCGGGCGATGTTCGATGGAGATCCCGTCATTCGTATGCGCGCGTCTGACTGTGTGGAGAAGATCGTCCGCGCTCGACGGGAACTTTCACTACCTTTTAAGAAATTGATATTAAAGAATCTGGCACACTTCGACGAACAGCCCGAAATGAAAATGCACTTGGCCTTGCTATTAGGGTACCTCGAACTCTCTCGCGGAGAAGCCGTCAAAGTTTCGGAAGTCTTATTCCATTGGCTTCGCAACGAAGTGAATAAATTTATTCAGGTAAACTGCCTGACCGGCTTGTGTGAAATTTCTCTAAGACATCCCTGGCTTCGACAAGAAGTGATGGCCACCATAGTAGAATTTATGATCAAGGGAAGCGCGGCGCTCAAAGCGCGTGGGCGGATTCTGTTGAAAAAACTTTCTAAGGCGGATGAAGTGGAATAAAAATCAGTTTTAGTGGGTAATTCCTTTTTTGTTCCCCGTTTTTAGACTATTGCAAAATGGCGTAAACCGCTCCCTGAGCGGAGTCGAAGGGCGCGGTGTCAAAAGTGGACTATTGATTTTTTTGGTATTGCGGGCGCTTCGACTGCGCTCAGCGACCGCGGATTTCAATACTGCAAAGGCCCCCTTTTCAAGTGGGAACCACTAAGCAATTATTTTCTCAATCGGCTTCTCCCATATTCATGGGATAGCATCTACCCTCCGTTTTCTTGACATTACCCTGAGTTATGGTATACATTTAAGTATCGGTTCAAACCAATCAAAGAGAGTTTTATGAGACGAATTTATTTTCTGATTCTTCTCGTTTTTCCGGCGATGATTTTTGCCGGAACAAAAACGTGGAATGCAGCAATTGACGGTAATTGGAATGACTTAACAAAATGGTCACCGAACGTTGTGCCGGTGGCCGGCGATACAGTGCTCATCACTCTCAGCGGCGACTATAGCGTTACGATGAATACGAATTCTGCGGCGCTTTCCAATTTTGTGATTGGCGGCGCGAGCGGTATTCAGACACTCCTTTGGAGCGCAAGCGTGACCTTGACGGTCAATGGTGCCATGACGATAAATTCCAATGGAGTTGTCACGCTCACTCAGAATAGCTGGATTGTGGGCACGGATACTATTTACAATTACGGTACGATGCGCTTGACGAATCAGCGTATTGATAAAGAAACGATCAATCTTGACAGTATCGAAATTTTAGGGGGTGTAAATTTTGATGATCATTTGATCAATCGCGATACGGTTTTTGTTCGTGCCGGCGGAACGCTATCGCTCAATGATGGAAGTACAGCGCAAAATGGTGTATTTGATATTATCGCAGGCGGGAATTTAGTATTCAATACGGGTACGCACCTTGCGAATGCGGCTTCAAAAATTCAAGGCAGCGGCGGTTACGTCAAATGGAATAGTGCGACGACCAATTCCGGCGTGATCAATTTTCTAGGGCGGACTCAGATACTAAATGGTACGATCACATTTAACGGGCTCTCCGGATCACTCGTAAAATTTGGCGACACGCTGGAAGTTTTCGCGGGGACCGTTAATTTTAATACCGGAGATTCGATCATCGTAAGCACATTGACGTTGTCCAGTGGAACACTGACCGGCAATTCGCCCATGCGGATTGTAAATCAATTCAACTGGTCGGGCGGTACGTTGAGCGCCACCGATTCTACGATTACCACCGTTATCCAATCCCAGGCGCTGTTTAACAATACGCATGCATTCAGAAAACGCACTATGATCAATCAGGGCACGATAACATGGACCGTTGGACATTGGGAAAACTATGACGGAGCTATTGTTAAAAATAATTCCGGAGCGATAATCGATGCCCAGGGCGACTATTTCTTCTATCATAACGGCGGAACCGTTACAAATTTTATTAACAATGGTACGCTTCGGAAAACTGCCGGTACCGGCCTAACGACTATACAGATTCAATCCACCCACACCAATGGACAGATTCAGGTTCAATCGGGTACTATGACATTTAATGTTGTTGCGACCTACACCAATACCGATTTTACGATTACTAACAATTCGATCCTGCAATTCAACGGCGGTAATCACACGCTGGACGCTAATTCCGATATCACCGGAACCGGCGCCGTGCGCATTTATGCCGGGACGAATACGTTTAGCGGGATCCATAGCGTGACGGACAGCACCGGCATTTATGGCGGTACGAATACCTGGAACGGAACCACGCCGAATTTCGGACAACGGATCATCCACTCGAGCGGTCTCACGGCTAATATCAATACGCAGGATTCCGTGATCATAGACCGGATCTCAGTCAGTGGCGGTACGATCAATTTTAACATGACCGATTCCATTCGTGTCAATACGATCGAGGGAGTGCCTCTTGGTGGGCTTCC
>JANNSF010000185.1:0-6838 GCA_031402315.1 bacterium
TCATTTTTGGACAAAATCGATTGGCTGTGGTCTTCAAAATATTGTGTGGGGATGTTCTTGTGGAAATCCTCTTCTTCCAGATCATCCCATACCGGCTCGACGTTAAAAGGCACAAACCGGTTGGGCGGATTATACCCGGAAGAACGGCCTTTGGTTGCTTTTGTGGGTGAAGAACTCATGAACAAATGTATATACGTCAATGCTCATGTCAAAGTAAATTCCCGCATGCGTATTCCAACGCGGCAACTTAGCGCCATTGATAGGTTGGATAGTGGTAACTGGTATTTTCGATAACCGTATAGGCTCTCCCGCACGAATTGCACCTCGCACGATACGTCGTTTCATAATTCACTTCATCAAATACAGAGGATTCTACCGTATAGAGACTATCGTAGGGTGAGGTATTATAGGTAAAGGCACTTTTGCAGACGCACTCCCCCGCTTTTCGGAGTTCGAGTTTATTAATCGCACGACGGATGTCCTGCCGATAGTCTCGAAGACCGGTCATCGGCGGTAATTTTTTTAAGATCTGCACAAGACGTTCCACTGTTGAGACCGGTGCAAAGCGCTCGAGAAGACTCGCGCATTGCATAGGAATTAAGGTGCCTTCGGTGGGTTCGATGTTTTCTAAAATCTGTAAACACAATTCTGTAATGAGTTCGCCATTTCCACAAGCCTCCAAATTCTTGAAAAACGTCATCTCTTCATTCGCCGATACTTTTTTTGCCACTTCCAGTTCGGCGATCCACGTTTTTATTTTTGAATCCATCCATCCAATAAGTTTACGACCCGATTTCCATACGTCGCGTTTTTCTCAGAGTGCGTAACCTGAATGATAGTCGTCCCCTCTTGATTAAGTTTTTTGAACAGTTGCATTATTTCATCGCCTTGAGCCGAATTCAGATTGCCGGTAGGTTCGTCGGCCAGTATTAACTTCGGACTGGTTACTACAGCACGGGCAATTCCAACGAGCTGCTGTTGGCCTCCGGAAAGTTGATTTGGAAAAAGATCTTTTTTTCCGACGATGGCAAATCGATCGAGGATATCGCAAACCATACTCTTGCGTTCCGAACCGCTCATTTTCTGATACAAAAGAGGCGTTTCGATGTTTTCATAGACCGTCAGTTCATCGATCAAATGGTAACTCTGGAATACAAAACCGATATATTGTTTATGAAACTCGGTTTTTTGCTTCTCTTTCATCTTGGATACGTTTTGATCGAGAAATAAATAGTCGCCTTGGGTGGGATCATCCAGCATGCCGAGAATATGAAGCAAGGTTGATTTACCCGAGCCGGAGGGGCCCATTATTGAGATAAATTCGCCCTCCTTAATGGCTAAATCGATACCGCGCAAAACGTAGTTTTTTCCGGCTTTCGTTTCGTAATACTTTTCAATTTTTTGAAGCGAGATCATTCGTATCTCCGATTAGTTTGCGTTTTAATCAGCAAATAATATTCCAAAAATGTTCGGCTTGTTTTTATTAGGAAGAAAATTCATCGGTGTCCGATTATGGACGAAAGGTGTGCGAATGCGAACAAATTAGAACCGGTCTGTTCAAGATATTTTTTACTTGGAATACTTATCTTCGATGGCGGTAATCATATCTATCCTTTTCTGATGACGCCCTCCACCGTATTCCGTCCGCAGCCAAACCTTCACAATATGTTCTGCGACCGTTGCACCGATCATTCCCGCTCCGAGGGTGAGCACGTTGGCGTGGTTATGTTCACGGCTATTCACCGCGCTCGAAACGTCGTAGCACATCGCGGCACGCACTCCCGGAATTTTATTAGCAACCATACATGAACCAATGCCGGCGCCATCAATCATAATTCCCGCTACGCAATCGCCTTCGCTCACTAATTCGGCTACCGCACGTGCAAAGTCCGGATAATCAACCGAAGCCGTCGAATTGGTACCAACGTCGATGACTTTGAACCCAATCTCCTCCACAATCTTTTTCAACTTTTCCTTAAGCGAGAATCCGCCGTGATCCGACCCTAGGGCAACTTTTTTTTCCGCACCGGGCTTTATTCGGTGTTTCACCGAAGCTATCGAAGATGGCGCTTTCGAGGAATTCCCAATCTGAATGGTCATTCCAAGTTGACGGGCTTTATCTTTCGCAAGGGAGGTGATAATGGCATCTTTAGGGATCTCCAAAATTTTCGATGTTTTGGCTGCATCCACAACTATTTTTTCGGTGATCAATTTTTTAGGCACGTTTTTCTTCCAATAAAAGAGAGTAGTCCATCGCCGGAGCCGAATGCGTCAGCGCACCCACGGATATGAAATCAACACCGGTTTCCGCAATCGCACGAACATTTGAAAGGCTCACGTTTCCAGAGGCTTCAACCTCACACTGACGATGTATCAAATCAACCGCTGTCTTCATACCAACCACACTCATATTATCCAGCATAATTCTTTGTATTGGAAATTTCAGAGCCATCTTAATTTCATCCAACGACTTTGTTTCCACTTCAATAACACAAGTTAAGTCATTTTTAATTTTGAATTCAATTGCTTTCTCAATGGCAGCCGTTAGGCTACCGGCCGCGCTGATGTGATTGTCCTTAATCAAAAACATGTCGTAGAGACCAAATCGATGATTCTCGCCGCCGCCTGTCATAACCGCATATTTCTCCAATGCTCGCCACAGCGGCGTCGTCTTTCGGGTATCCAATATTTTGGCATGCGTCAATGCAACAGCGTCCGTATATTGGCGCGTCAGCGAAGCAATACCACTTAAGCGCTGCATAAAATTCAACGCCGTCCTTTCCGCCGTCAGAATGGAGCGGAGCGAGCCCTCAAATCGAACACACACATCCCCCTTTTTAAGATCATGACCGTCCGAATAGGTCCAATTCAATTTCACGCTCGCATCCACGACACGAAAAACTTCCGAAAAGACTTCACGCCCGCACAATACACCATCTGACTTTGCTTTTACAAACCCTTGCCCCAGCGCGCTTGCCGATACGGTTGCTTGAGTTGTAATATCGCCATCTCCAAGATCCTCTTTCAGAGCGTTGTGAATTTGTAGCAGCACGGGATCGGTCATGATTTGTTTTGCCTCAAATATTTTTCTCCGAGCGCCAGGATTTTTTTCTTTTGGGATGCGGTGCGATCGTTATAGCCGACCATATGTAATGTCGTATGCGCCACAAGACGCCATACTTCATTTTCAAACGAAACGCCATTTTCTTTTGCTTGGATCGCCGCCTGATCAAGACTCACGTACATTTCGCCGGACAAGACTTTTTTATTGCCTAAATCAAACGCGAGAGTGTCGGTGTTAGAATCGTGGTTTAAGAACTCTTTATTTAATTTCCGCATAGCACCATTGGTCAAAAATACCAGCGACAGACTTTCAATGAACTTGCTGTTTTCATGATGCAAAATGAGTTCGACCAAATTGACAATGGCTCTCTTCTTGACCTTCCTGTTGGGGTGCGTGTTGGTAATTTCAAACATTCAACGGTGCTTCTCTAGGATACTCTATACGAATATGATAGATACCGATCAAAATGGGAATAAAAGCCTCTGTAATTTTCTTTAAGTCGCCAATCGTAATTCCAGAATCATCTAATTCTCCTGTCTGCAGACGGTCCTCGACAATAGCCTTGACGTTTTCACGAATACGTTCTGCCGTCGGATCCTTGATGGCATGGCTTGAAGCCTCCACGCCGTCGGCAAGCATGATGATGCCCGATTCTTTGGATGATGGCTTGGGTCCCAGGTAGCGATACGCTTCGTCCGAGTCCTCCGCCGTTATCTTTTTCTGTTCCATCGCACGATGGTAAAAATAAGTCATCCGCTGATACCCATGATGTTCCGGAATATAACTTCTAATGATTTTCGGAATCCGATACTTTTCCGCCATTTCCAATCCGACGCGAACATGGGATCGGATAATCGTGGCGCTGTCTTTTGGATCCATGGTATCGTGTTTATTAGCGCCTCCAATCAAGTTCTCAACAAAGAACTCCGCTATTTCAATTTTTCCTATGTCATGATAAAGAGCACCGACCCTTGCGAGCAGTGAATTTGCCCCAATCGCGTCGGCACCCGCATGGGCCAAATTGGCCACAATAATACTGTGATGATAAGTGCCGGGTGCTTTGATCGACAATTGCTGCTGAAGCGGATGATTGGAGTCGGATAATTCCAACAAGGTAAATGTCGTACTCACATCAAAAACCTGTTCGAAGAGAACAAGACAGCCAAAAGCCACAAGCATCGAAGATATTCCACTGACTAACGCGTAGGGCAATTGGTGTACAAATATTTCGGTAAACTCGGTGTACTTAACAAAACTGGTGGTGACAATAATAAATATATAGCCGCCCGAAACCCATAAAACCGAGCTGAAAATATGACTGCGTCGGTTAAAATTGACCACCGTCAGGCAAGCTACAGTGCCGACAAACATCAAGATAATGGTCGTCGTATATTCATTACCCTGCATGGCGCCAATAAGGAAGCTGAGCGAAATGGTGCCCACGAGTCCAAGTCGTAGGTCAAAAAGTGTCGTCAGCATCACGGATCCAAATACAATGGGAATTACAAGTGCCGGAAATTTCAAGATGTGAATAAACACGTAGTAGAAAACAATTTCAATCAGAATAAGTGAAACCAGCAGCGCCAGTTTTCGAATGCTGCTAAAAATGTCCGGCCGGAAAAAGTAGATGTAGCCTAAGAGGAAAAACATTAGTCCGAAAACCAGAAGGACGCGCCCTATAAAGGGCAGAAGCCACTTTACGCCGCCTTCGGCATCGCGTCGCTGGGCCCAGGACGACTCGAGCGATTGCAATTGCTGGTGCGTCTTGGTCGTGATCGTCTCGTTTTTATTGACAATCACATCCCCCGCCAAAACAAATCCATACGTCTGCGCTACCGCTCCGGTTGCTTCATGGCGCCGTTGCGCCGTCTCTTCCTTTTTAAAGAAAATATTGGGTGTCAAAAAATGAGACAGGACTTCGTATCCGATGTTAATTAGTTTTTGATCAATGTAGTAACTCTTCAGGATGTCCTGAACATGATAACGTGCCTCGTCCATATCGTTGACATTCTTAATAAACTCGGTCGTTTCACGACCCTTCTCGTAAATGGTGATCGGCGAGATGGGGCTTTTGAACGTATTTTTGTCTTCGTCCACGATACCGAATGCAAATTGATCCGACAATAGCGTCATCCAGTCTCTCGTAAATTCCAAAAACTGCAGATTGGTCAAACCTTTCCCGATTTGTGCTTTTTTTAGAAAATGAACGGTATCCCGGAACGATTTTTGCGGCATGCTTTCCGCAAAGCCCCCTTCGGAGTGTACTAAAAACTTCCACCGTTCCTCCACAACGTTGAATCCGAATTTTTTCAAGACGGCATTCTTTATGGAGTCGTAGGCCGGCGGAATGTAATTGTGCGTCTTGCCGTCGCTGTCCGCGTACTCCATCGGTTTGGGTGAACTTCTCAATTGATCAAGGTACCCAATCAATTCATCGAGGTTGGCCAATTGCGATTTGGCTAATTCCGATTTCTTTTCGAAAACCGGAGCGATAAGCGTCTCCGATTCACGCCGCTCGGCATCCAGTTGCTCCCGGCTTTTATAAACCGGAAAGGTGAACGGAGCACGGACTTCGTCCGGTGAGATGGCGCCAACTTTATATTCGGAAAAACGTGTAAAATCGCTGTCCGGAAAAAGCATCACCGGTCCGATAATCATCGCGGCCACAAGAGCGATCTTATAAACGAAATTTTTTTTGCCCAGCACAAATCGGAAAAATAACGGCGGGGATTTCTTGAAAATCATTTTGGCTAACTGATTTCGTAACGCTTCACGCATAGTACTTTGGTTTCTTTATAACGCTTAACCTTCGATGGCCGACAAGTATTTAGCCGGACTCATTTAAGCCGATTTCAAAATTTCACGAGCGATTACAAGCCGTTGAATCTCAGACGTTCCTTCTCCAATCTCACATATTTTGGCATCGCGAAAATAACGTTCGACAGGGTACCGGTCCGTGCATCCAAATCCACCGAGAAGTTGTATCGCCTTCGTCGTAGCCGTCATCGCAAGTTCCGATGTCTGAAGTTTGGCCATGGCGGCCTCTTTACTGAAGGGCCGCCCGGCGTCTTTCAATCGAGCGGCATGGAGCGTAAGATGCCATCCTACTTCAACCCCCATCGCCATATCCGCAAGCGCAAATTGGACACCCTGATTTTCTGAAATTGGTTTGTCAAACTGAATCCGTGATTTTGAATAGGAGAGTGCACATTCGTAAGCGCCGATCGCGATACCCAAAGAAAGCGCCGCCATGCCCACGCGTCCCCCATCCAAAACCTTGAGAAATCCCTTAAATCCTTCTCCCGTCTTGCCCAATAGATTCTCCGCCGGAACAATCATATCTTCAAAATGCAGCATGCGTGTATCGGAAGCGCGCCATCCCATCTTGTTTTCTTTTTTCCCAACTTTAAAGCCCGGAAATGATTTTTCCACGATAAAAGAACTGATTCCGCTTTTGCCCTTGGATTTATCCGTCACGGCCGTCACGACAAATGTATCCGCGTAGCCGGCGCTTGTAATAAAAATTTTCGACCCGTTGATCACATAATGATCTCCGTTTAGAATGGCCGAGGTCTTAGTCCCGCCGGCGTCACTACCGGCGCCCGGCTCGGTCAGACCAAAGGAGGCGAGCTTTTCCCCGCGTGCAAGCGGTGTCAAATATTTTTTCTTTTGTTCCTCCGAGCCAAATAACGCGATCGGCCCACAGCCAATACCCGTATGGGCGCCCAACGTGATTCCATGCGAGGCACAGACCTTTGCCAATTCGACCACCGC
>JANNSF010000186.1:0-12550 GCA_031402315.1 bacterium
AGTTAGCGGAATCAAGCATAGCCCTTAGCGAGCCAAGGCCGGAATCGTTTGTATTCGTCACCGTGTATTTGCCGGCGTAAACAGATGATTCTACGAGGAGTCCGACAAGAATGGCCAGAAGTAATTTCATAATGATCCTATAGGTTTTGTGATTGGACTACTGTTTCCAATTGCCTGTTTTCGAAATATTTTCTTTCGGAATTTCATATCCGAAACTTATGAGCGTCGGTTTTATTTGGTACCCCGTCGACGAAAGTGTGTAGTCGTCCGGCCCCACGCCAAGTCCGGTCCAGCGGAATTTCTGTTCGGAGGGTTGCCGTGAAAAGCCAAGATTAATGATCTCATATTTTCCATCGTCGCGCAGAAATAATCCATGCCCGGTTCCCACAAAATTATTGACCTGGGTCTGGTTAGGAAACGGTTTCATCACGGTCCCGGTTTGAGCACATGTCAATTTGATCAATTTGCCATACTTGGCCAATTCAATCGCATTAGGGATTTCGTTTTGTTGATCGGTTGATCCGTATTGATCCGGAAATACAACCATCGATAATTTCTTTGCCCAAAGTTTCTCGTAATAAGCTTTGAGCGATTCCTTGCCTTTGGAATCGAGATTTATTTTCAGTCTTGTGGTTGCAGCAAACTTGTCATCGTAACCATTGGCATCAAGACCGAAAATGATTTCATGCACGCCCGGCGTCAAGGACAGCATCCACTTTGTAAAATGTAAAGCAGGCAGGTATTGCAAATGACTCTTGTAGTTCGTCTTGTCGGGATCGGGAAGAAGATCGTAAATGACGTACGCCTGTTTCATAGCCGGCTGATCCTTTCCACCCACGTCGTAGAGACGTATAAAAGAAGAAACGCCTTTATCTTCCGTGCTCTCCTTGAAAAATGCTTTCGGTAATGTCGCAACGGAATATCCAAAATCCGGATCGTTTTTAGTGGCACCAAGTTCTTTTACCGTTTGACGGAAATAGGCGATCATGTAAAAGGGTTGTCCGGGCGTGATTTCCGTAATCACATCGGCCGAATTTTCTTTTCCAATGATTTGAGGGCTTTTGAAGCCGACGACTTTTTTGATATTTTTCTTATGAAATTCGCCGGTGAAGAGATGCGCAAAGTTGGTCATAACTTTATCCAGCGCCGCATTGGATTCACGCACGAGGTCGTCAAATACAGGGTTATCGGGAAACATAGATTTGAACGATTTCGCCATAGCGCCGGCAGCCTCGTAGTACGCCATCTTCACGTCGTTGCTGTGTGTTACCTGATCTCCTTTTGCGATGCAGACACTGACGCCTCTTGCGCACTCGCCCTGAGCCGATTCCATCTTGTCTTTCCAGAGCAAGATTTTATTGATAGACTCATTGATTTCTTCTTCATCCGGCGTGGTTATACCGGCTTCTTTACCGTCTTTGAGGTCCTGGCCTTTCGCGGGTGTATGCAATCTGTTTTTCAAAGCATAAAAATATTTGGGTGTTTTGGAGCGGTCTTCTTCCATGCGTTTCGCTAAAGCCGGATAATCGATCGTCAAAAGAATTCTGACCGTCGGGCTGGGATTTTCCGGGTCTTCCGGAACAAGAAAACTGGAGGATACGGAGGAAGGCATTTCCCGGAGCAATTCGGCTTTTCCTTTATAATAAGACATCATGGAACCCACCGCATTTCCATCGGTAGCATTTCCGCCTCGTGCGGCTATGGCTGTCTTCCTTCTTTCGTAGCCTTCCCACATTGGTTTTGTGTTTTCAGCAGGCCAATTCTTTTCTATGTACTTTATCTGAATGTCAATTTTGTTCAAGTAACTTGGAATCCTGCTTTCCCAGTTTTCATCGCCCCATTGCGATTCCTTCAGATGAATGTCCAGATTATTAAATTGGGTTTTCAAATCCTTTAGTGCCGGATCGATATTGGGAGCCGATGTATTCGTATTCGTGGTCGCACCACCTGCACGTCCACCCTGAGAATCGGATTTTCCCTTTTCCTTTTCTTTAGGTTTGAGCTTGTTTAGTCCGCCTTGCGCATTGAGGGATGCATTCAGAATGACCGAGAATGCCAATAACAACATTAGTTTCGTGATTTTCATAAAACCTCTCCTTTTTAGAGTGAATAAGAATCATCGTATCAGGCTTAAGATACAGTGGAGATGTGAGTGATATAACTATCAGGAGGGTCAGTTCAGAGGGCTTTGAGGGCAAGAAACCTATCGTTTAAGATAGGTCAGGGCTGAACTTTCACAGACGATGAAATTTAGATGAGGCCCTTACGCAAGGCTTTGGCAACGGCTTCGCTTTGGGAAGTGGCATGAAGTTTCTTGTAGATATTACCCATATGAAACCGGATGGTGGGAACGCTGATCGACAGGATATCGGCCGCCTGCTTATACGGTTTACCATCGGCAATTAATTTCAGGACGTCCAATTCGCGGTCCGATAGCCGGGAATCGTTATCCGGTGGTTTCCGCATCAACTGGAAATGCGCAACGACTTTTTTGGCAATAGACGGACTCATCGGCGCACCGCCTTCCGCACCCTCCTTGATGGCCTCGATCAATTTTGCGGGCGATGTTTTTTTAAGCAGATAGCCGTTTGCACCCGCACAAAGGGCGTCAAAAATTTTATTATCTTCTTCATAAATCGTCTGCATAAGGATCACAATATTCTGAAAGTCCCGGCGAATTTCGCGGGTGGCCTCGATGCCGGAGATGCCGCCCTTCAGGTGAATATCCATAAGAATTACATCGGGCTTTTTTTGTTGGATATCCTTGAGCAAGAATTCACACTTCTCATACGTGCCAATGCATTTGAGTCCGTCGGTTCCGTCAATAATCATTTGAAGACTTTGCCGGATAATTTTGTCGTCTTCGACTATAGAAACGTGGATCATAGATTTTTATCGTCACGACCGTTATTAAAATAAGACACTGAGTTTAAGTTAAGGTGATTATTGGCAAGGTACAACTGGCTATAGTGATAGTTAGACAGATCCCTTGTAAATGAGTTCAACGCCTTGCCCGCTTTGGTGGTTTATGACGAGCGAACCGCCGGTTTGCTTTGCGCGATCGTGCATTTGCGCAAGACCCGTGCCGCCGCCGGTAATTGCACCGGTTTCAAATCCACGACCATTGTCCTTGAGTTTGATTTGAAACGCGCGTCCGCTCATCTCAATACGCAATTCAATTTTCGAACAACCGCTGTATTTGAGGCAATTATTAATCGCCTCCTTGAAAATCATATAGATATGCCGCCGATTATCCATGGGCAATCGGAGCGGCGTAAGCAAATCTAAATTTTCTGTTACAAACTCAATGCCTTGCTGTTCGATCGTATCGTCAAACGACTCCGCCAGACGCAATATTAATTCATGCAGCGAATCCCGTTTCGGATTGATCAGCCAAATGATATCACGGACGTCTTCGTAAAGCTTGTTTGAAATATCGTCAATCGTTTTCAGATTTTGAATCATGCGTTCCGGTTCTTCAGACCGCATCAGCGCGGTGCGGCTAAGATAATGCATTTGAGTCAGTCCGGCCCCGATGGTGTCGTGAAAATCAGCCGCGATATGAACCCGAAGGCGATCCACCGCCAACTTTCTGAGAATCCGATTGTAAACGAGATATCCGATCAGGCTACCCGACAATAAAATGATGAGAAGGATGAACCACCATGTTTCCCAGAATGGCGGATTGACCCTGAAAGAAAAATTGAGCGGATCGCTCCATACCCCAAATTCATTTCGTGCCTTGATTTCAAAAGCATAATCGCCGTCATTCAAATTAGAATATTGTACGAACGTGCGCGGCGTCTCAACCCAGTCCGGATCTACGCCGCTCATCCGGTAGCGATAAATCACCTTTGAGGGAGCGGTGAGATGAATCCCAACAAAATCAAATTTGAGATAGTTTTGGTTATATTGGAACGACTTCGGCAAATTTTTGAGGTCAAGGTCATCTTCAAAAACCCTCAGACGCGTAAGATGAACTCTTGGCGCGGACGATTGAAACGGTACTTTATTAGGATCGTAGCAACTAACGCCACGATTGGTTCCAATCCACAATCTTCCTCGTCGATCCTTAAAAAAGGCGCCCTGACTACATTCATCGCCAATCAATCCATCGCTACTATGAATAGAATACACAGAATACGTGGAATCGGAAAAAGTAAGCACATTGACGCCGCGATTGGTCGTGACGTACATTTTTCCAAATTCATCTTCCTGTATTCCGTAAACCGTATTATCCGATAGGCCATTGGTAGCGTCAATAACTTTAATGGAGTTATCTTGAAGGATATTCAGACCACCGCCGTTAGTTCCAACGAAGACTAAACCTCGACGATTTTTATATATGGACCAAATATGGTTGTTCGATAGTCCGCGCTTTATATCAAGCGTATCGGTGTGATCTTTGAAAATTCGTAATAATCCATTTCGTGTCCCAAGGTAAAGACAGTCTCTCGGATCGTCATATATACTGTAGACAAACTGCCGATCCCACTTATTAGGCAAGCTAAACTCCGTAACGCGTCGACCGTCATAAACTTCAAGTCCTTCGCGGGTTCCAATATAAATAGAATCTCCGGGTCCTTTTGAAATAGCATAGATACGTGCATCAAGAGCAGGCTTGAGCAAACCATGTTTCCCGTTCTCTATCGTTTCCACGCCCTTACTTTGCGTTCCGAAATACAGACCGCGCGAATCTTCAAAGATGGACCAAACCGTTTGATCCATCACGTTTGGCAAAATCGAAAAACGATTTTGTTTTAAGACATTTACGCCACCGCCAAAAGTGCCAAAGTAGAATTGGTCGTCCTTGGACTCATGAATGGAAAGGATAATATTACTCGAGAGGCCGGACGATTTATTATACGATGTCCATGCACCATGATCGTAAAAATTTATGCCGCCCCACGTTCCAAAAATTAGAACCTTGTTGCGATTTTGAATGATGGACCAGACGGTGTTATTGGCAAGTCCGTTTGCCTCTGAAATAGATTCCATACGAATTTTATCCCAAACGACAACACCACTTCCGACCGATGCAAAATACATTTTCCCTTCATGACTTTCCGTTATGAATTGTATACGGTCGGTGACAAATCCATTGTCTTTATTAAGCCATTTGATAATACCCTTTTTGTAAATGCCTACACCTTGCCCATCCACTGCAAAATAAAGTGTACTATCCATAGATTCATAAATAAGGCGGACACCTTCAGAGATTTTCTTTTCACCCGGCAAAAACGGTTGAATTCGCCCATCTTTATACAGAAAAATACCTTTTTTGTAGCTGGCTATTAGCCATCCAAACGATTTAGTCTTGCGAATCGATGTGATGCTGTGACCATTCAATTCGATCCGCGCTTTGGAAGAATCGCTTTCCTTTCCCGATAATAAAGCCAGCCCTTTGTCTGTGCCTAAAAACGTCTCATCATTTGAATCGTGAGCGACAACTCGAATGTTAAGGTTTGGCAAACCGCGATTTTTTCCGATCGTAGAAAAATGCCCATTCCGAAAAACAGAAACACCTCCTCCATTAGTGCCCATCCAAATCGAGCCATCGGCTTTTTCCGCGATACAATGAATCCCCGGGGCCGGTAAGCCATCTTTTTCTGTGTAATTCACGAAATGCATTCCATCCCAACGGCTTAAGCCGCCTAAAGTACCAATCCACAAAAAGCCGTCTTGATCTTCAAGCAGGGACATGACTTGAGATTGGACAAGACCGTCCTCGACGGAGACCTGACGTTGGATTTTGATTTGTCCGGCCGAAGGCGATCCCATAAGCAAAAAGAAACTGGATAGGACAAGTGAAATTTTCTTAATCACGGCCTCTGCCTAAAATGCGTTTTGATTATTGTTAGTAATTTAATGACGCCCGTCTAAATTACAAATTGTTTTTAATAGAGAATGACATGGATGACAAAGAGCGATCCTTTTTGACAATTTTTTCAGCGCACTTTTTACTTCCCTCCTTGATAAATCTGCATTTTTTTAGTATGATTTACGCGTAGTTGAATACACTGCCCATTTATTCTAACTTCGAAGGGCTTGTACAAGCGATTCTAAAAAATATCATAACATAAAACGGGAGAAGTAAGATGTTTGATCTCGGTATGATTAAAAATGTTTATGGCGGTATGAAAGCCAAACAGGATGTTGCCCGAAAATTATTTGGACGGCCGCTTACTCTGACTGAAAAGTTTTTGACATCTCATTTTTCGGAACTGCCTAAGACGGCTCCGATTCGTCTGAAAACGTATACCGATCTTGCGCCCGATCGTGTGGCGATGCAGGATGCGACAGCGCAAATGGCGCTGCTTCAATTCATGTCCAGCGGACGATCTACTGTAGCTGTGCCGTCGACGGTTCACTGCGATCACTTGATCCAAGCTGAAGTCGGTGCGGTGAAGGATTTAGCCAAGGCGCAAACCGACAATAAGGAAGTGTATGACTTCCTTGAAAGTGTGTCGAATAAATATGGCATTGGATTTTGGAAACCGGGCGCCGGAATTATTCATCAAGTTGTTCTAGAAAATTATGCATTTCCGGGCGGCATGATGATTGGCACGGATTCTCATACTCCGAATGCCGGTGGCCTTGGTATGATTGCGATCGGCGTAGGCGGAGCGGATGCTGTGGATGTTATGGCGGGCTTGCCGTGGGAATTGAAATGGCCCGGAATTACCGGCGTTAAATTGACAGGAAAACTGAATGGCTGGGCATCGGCGAAAGACGTGATTCTAAAGCTAGCCGGAATTCTGACGGTTAAAGGCGGCACGGGAAAGATTATCGAATATTTTGGCGAAGGTGTGGCTTCGATTTCCTGCACGGGCAAAGCAACGATTTGTAATATGGGCGCAGAAATTGGCGCGACGACATCGGTATTTCCATTTGACAAACGTATGGCCGACTATCTGCGTACTACGGAACGGGCAGAGCTTGCCTCGCTTTGTGAAAAATACGCCGATGTCCTGAAAGCGGATCAGGACTCTGAACAATATTATGATGAAGTGATCGAAATCAATCTGTCGGAACTCGAGCCTCATGTGAATGGACCTTTTACTCCGGATAAAGCATGGACAATTTCTGAACTTGGCCAAGCCGCGAAGGATAATAACTATCCCGAAGAAATTAAGGTAGCGCTCATTGGCAGTTGCACGAATTCGAGTTACGAAGATATCGAGCGTTCGGCAGCCATTGCACGCATCGCCGCAAAACATGGGCTTCGCGCAAAAGCGGAATTTATTATCACGCCGGGCTCCGAACAGATTCGTGCTACGATCGAACGCGACGGGCAATTAAAAGATTTTGATGCCATTGGCGGGATGGTGCTTGCCAATGCTTGCGGGCCGTGCATCGGACAATGGAAACGTCACGATGTGACCGAAGGCGAACCCAATACGATTGTCACGTCCTACAATCGCAATTTTGCAAAACGTAACGACGGGAATAGCGGTACTCATGCGTTTGTCGCAAGTCCGGAAATTGTAACGGCGCTTGCGATTGCAGGCAGGTTGTCGTTTAATCCGTTAACGGATTTTCTTACCAATGAACGCGGTGAATCGGTGAAACTGGATGCTCCGACGGGCGATGAATTGCCAAAAAAAGGATTTATCTACGGCGATCGCGGATTTATAGCGCCGGCCAAAGACGGTTCCAAAGTGAGTGTCGCGATTGACAAAAACAGCAAACGCCTTCAGGCCCTGGCGCCATTCACAAAATGGGATGGTAAGGATATCATTGAAGTGCCGCTGCTGCTGCTGAAAGCAAAAGGAAAATGTACGACGGATCATATTTCTCCCGCGGGCCCTTGGCTCAAATTCCGCGGCCATCTTGATAATATTTCGGATAACCTGTTCATCGGCGCGATCAATTCTTTTGGATATGAACCCGGTAAGGGAAAGAACATTTATACCGGCGAAATCAAGACATCGTCGGCTAATGCCCGTGATTACAAAGGGCGCGGTATCGGCTGGATCACGATTGGCGATGAAAATTATGGGGAAGGATCGTCGCGTGAACATGCGGCCATGGAGCCGAGATTTTTGGGCGGGCGTGCGATTATTGTGAAAAGTTTTGCGCGTATTCACGAAACGAATCTTAAAAAGCAAGGCATGCTGGCTTTGACGTTCAAAAATCACTCGGACTATGATCTTGTCAAGGAAGGCGACCGCTTATCGGTGGTTGGTCTCAAGACTTTTTCGCCGGGCGTGCCGCTGAAGCTGATCATTCATCATGCCGACGGCTCGACCAAAGAATGCGAACTCAATCACTCTTACAATCAACAGCAGATTGGTTGGTTCAAAGCGGGCAGCGCACTTAACCTGATCGGCGCATCCGCAAAAAAATCATCTTCCAAAAGTAAGACAGCGAAAAAATCTACATCCAAATCGAAAACATCGAAAAAAATAGCGCCTAAGAAAAAGGTCGTTAAATCAATTGCCAAAAAAGCAATTAAGAAAGTTGTGAAAAAGTCAGCGCCAAAAAAATCCGCTAAGAAAGTGGCTGTTAAAAAGACGGCAAAAAAGAAAAAGTAATTTGGAATAATGGGGCCGTTGAATCCTTCAACGACTTTTTATTTTATTACAGGTAAAATTGAATAATCTTCGTTCGCTTCTATTAGAAACAAAAAAGCCGCGTCTCCTGGTCGTGGGGGATATCATTTTGGACAAATTTATCTGGGGTCATGTGGATCGGATCTCGCCGGAAGCGCCGGTTCAGGTGGTGAATGTCCAAAAGGAAAACAGTGCTCTTGGCGGCGCCGCCAATGTGGCCCACAATCTTGCGGCCATTGGCGCAGACGTTTTTCTTCTGGGAATGATTGGCGAGGATGAACATGGGCGAGCCCTCATGACCGCTGCAGAAAAGAATGGCATTCAAACCAAAATGATTTTGACCGACGCCGATCGTGATACAATTACCAAAACACGTGTGATTGCGGGGAGTCAGCAAATTGTCCGTATTGACCACGAACAGACGCATGCGATGGCGGAGACATTCGAAAAGCTTGCTATAAAGGCTATCGAAACGGCCGTTCAATTTGATGCGATCATTGTATCGGATTATCAAAAAGGATTTTTGACAGATCGTGTGCTCAAATACATAATTGATTTTGCCCGATCAAAAAAAATCCCCTGCATCATTGACCCCAAGCGTAAAGATTTTTCTGCTTACGCCGGCGCAACTTTAATAAAGCCCAACCTCAAAGAAGCCGAAAATACGCTTGGTAAGAAATTGACGACGAATGAAGATTTTGAGCAAGCGGCAACTCAATTGCTGAATAGATTCCAGACAGAATATGTTTTGATTACGCGCGGAAAAGACGGAATGACGCTGGTTTCAAAAGACAAGTGCGAACATATTTCATCCACGGCGCGGGACGTGTTTGACGTTACCGGGGCGGGCGATACCGTCAGTGCGTTTCTTGGTTATTTTATGGGGACGGGACATTCGGCGAACGAGGCGGCGCATATTGCAAATCTTGCGGCGGGCGTAAGTGTCGCACACATGGGTACCGTGACGGTGACGAAGGATGAGGTGCTTCGTGAATTCGAAGAAATGTCCGGCGGTGCAAAAAAAATCGTGACGCTTTCCGAAATCATGGCGCTCCTACCGTCGCTTCGTAAAAACAAAAAAATTGTTTTTACCAACGGATGTTTTGACATCCTTCATGTGGGACATATTACACTTTTGCAGAAATCAAAAGCGCTTGGCGATATCCTTATCGTCGGGCTCAATAGCGACGCGTCGATCCGGCGAATCAAAGGAGAAAAGCGTCCCATCGTTTCAGAGCTGGAACGTTCTCACATATTGGCTGCGCTGGAATCTGCCGACTACATTGTCCTGTTCGAAGAGGACACGCCGCTGGAACTTATTCGTGCGATTAAGCCGGATATTCTTGTTAAAGGGTCGGACTATAAAGTTGAGCAGGTCGTCGGGCATGAAGTGGTTGCGGCCTATGGCGGACGGGTCGAACTCGTGGATCTTGTTCCGGGATTTTCGACGACCAATATTGTCGAAGCGATTTTGAAAAATCACTCATGAAGAAAATTGTTATTCTCGGACCGGCGTATCCCTATCGCGGTGGCAATGCGATTTTTACGACGTGCCTATTCAGAGAATTGTCCAAGAAGTACGATACCACGCTGATCAATTACTCCCTGCTCTATCCGAATTTTCTTTTTCCAGGAACGACACAATTTGACTTGAGTCAAAAGGCTGAAACGGTTCCGTCGGAACGGCTCATCAATTCCATCAATCCATTTTCATGGTATCGGGTCGCGCGGAGAATAAAATCGCTCAATCCGGATCTCGTGGTATTCGACTGGTGGAATCCTTTTTTCGGACCATGCCATTTTATGATTACACTTCTCATGGGAAAAAAATTCCGGCGAAATACTCTCGTTGTGACCGAGAATGTAATTTCTCATGAAGGCCGATGGATTGACCGTGTGCTGACAAAAATAGGACTGGCGAATGCCTCGTCATTCATAGCATTGTCGGGGAGTGTAGAAAAGCAGCTCGATCTGTTTCGCGGAGACAGAAAAGTTTATCGGTCGGAATTGCCCATTGTTACGACGTACGAGCAAAATGTAGTCACGAATAAAATCGAAGCACGAAAAAAGCTGGGTTATTTACCGCAGGATAAGATTCTTCTGTTTTTCGGGTACGTGCGGGAATACAAAGGGCTGGATGTCTTGATCCGCGCCTTTCCGCTTGCGAAAAAAACGATTCCGGAACTGAAATTGCTAATCGTCGGAGAGTTTTACGATTCGCCCGAAAAATACATGAAACTGATTCGCGAACTTGATCTCACTTCGGATGTAAAAGTGGTCAATGAATTCGTTCCCAATGAGAATGTTGGCGACTACTACGCACCGTCGGACGTTGTGGTATTGCCGTATAAAGAAGCGACTCAAAGTGGAATTCTCAAGATTGCATATGGTTTTGAAAAGCCAGTAATCGTCACGGATGTTGGCGGCCTGCATGAATCGGTGGAGGAAGGTCAGACGGGATTTACGGTGAAAGCGAACTCGCCGGAGGCCTTAGCCGACGGGATTGGAAAGTTTTATTCCAATGATGCGCCGTATATGGAGAACATTCGGAAAAAGAATGAGCAGAATTCCTTTAAAGACGTCCTGGATATTTTCGAGGATTTGGTGAAATGATCGTTTCCTTCCCCCTTGAAAAGGGGGTTAGGGGGATTTAGTATTTGTCGGCTCGAGAGTCACTAAAGAACACTTAGGCTTTTCTTTTTATTGAGACACAAATACTCATTTCAATAAAAGCATTTTTTTCGTCAAAGTGCCTTCCGCACTCTTAAGCCTGTAGATGTAAACGCCCGAAGCGAGCGGATTTCCACGATCGTCATGTCCGTCCCAGCGGACGAGATTGAGGCCGGCGAAGCGATTTTCTTGAATCAGTTTCCGTACGCGCTGGCCGAGAATATTGTAAATTTCTATTTCCACCGGCCCGGGTTTCTGAAGAGAAAAACGAATGGTCGTGCTTGGATTAAAGGGGTTTGGATAATTCTGCTTGAGATCAAAGGAGTATGAAGATTTGTAATGTTCCTTGGTTAACGCTGAGCTGAAATTAGTTTTGTAATAATCTGATATTTGAAGTGCCTGCTGTTTTAGCTGTGAAACAGTGTAGAGTCTATCATTTGGCAAAGCGCTCATAATCACATAAACTACTTCTGCGGTCTCTCCAGGTTTTATTCGGAAAGGTCCTACCGAAAGCATGAATTTCTTGTCGTCCGGTAAAGTATCTACAATTCCACTTCCAGTTAACGGGTCTCCGGGAAAATCAAACTTCAACGATGGGATGCCTAAATGTCTTGGTGATCCATTTCCATTCAAACCTTTTATTAAGTTTATTTGGTATGATACCATACGATTGTCGTCCAGGTATTTTTTATACCAAATCATAGATGAAGGGTTCATTTGAACGTCCCCGACAGTAAATTTTAGAAATTTTACACCAGTCGAAACATAAAAAACTGGACTTGGTCTAACGGGTTCATAAAAATACAGTAAGTTAAGTGTCGTGTCTGTACCTATAAGATTTGTATACCAAGAGTTTGGATATCCCGAATAAGCATTAATTTCTCCGAAAAGAGTAACATAACAACTATCGTAGACAGTATTCGTCTTATTTGTAAACTTCTCTCTAATAAGGACAAAATCCTCAAGAGAAGGTTGATTGATAATAGTGTAAATTTGCTTGGTAATTTGAATTCCAAGAGCGTTAGCTCTCAGATCGTTATATACAGCCCAAGTATCTAATGAGGTTACCTGAAGAGGTAAATTATCATTGGTTCGTGGTGCATCTTGGGGCCAATTGGCATAACTCCAATCTCTTGATCCATCCAAATAAAATATCGGATTATTGTAGGTTTTATCTGGCAGCAAACTATTTAAGGGAAGGTTCTCATTTAGGATCCGTCCTGGATCAAGTTTATCAAAAAGACCCAATATTCTATATTTATCTCCGCTATTCTCATTAGATGATAGGGCCGGAGCGACGACGGTGGCCATGGACCGTCGCGATC
>JANNSF010000187.1:0-11151 GCA_031402315.1 bacterium
CTTTGAGATTGCCATGGGGCCGAATTTATCTCTTTCTGGGGCATCCATGGTTGTTGCAGCTGGAATTACTCACTCCACCGATGAAATAAATTTCCCGATCAATTTTGTTGTGGCGCTTTCCAAGGCCGGTCCACGATTTGGTTTGCTCGTTGGTTTCAACCTAAAGGATCAATAATTTAGGCGTACAATCTTCTTACGCGGGCCGCACTATTCAGCCTGCGTAAGTAGTTTTTTTCCATAACCATTTACTCTATTTTCATTTACCTTTGGCGCTTTATGCATATTGATTCTCAAAGAAAACATCTCAATCGTAATCTAACTCTTTGGGAAACAACTATGAATCGTAATTTAATCGTTTTGCTATCGCTATTTCTATTAAACCCTTTGATGGCCCAGTCCTCCAAGAAAACCATAGCCGTAATCGATTTTGTTAATGCCGGAGGGATTGACAAGAATGAAATTTCAATTATGACGGATCGGTTCAATAACTATTTGGTTAATACCGAAGTTTTTACAGTTCTGGAACGTGAAAAAATGGAAGCGATTTTGAAGGAACAAAATTTTAAGATGAGTGATAATTGCACGACCGCTGAATGCGAGATTCAAGTCGGACAGCTTCTGGGAGTTCAACAAATTGTCGCCGGGAAAATCGGGGTTTTTGGTAATATCTATACGATCGATGTGCGTGTGATAGACCTGACGAGCGGGCAAATTGTGAAAACGAAATCCGAAAACTACGGCGGAAAAAAGGAAGGACTTTTGGATGTAATTGAATCCTTAGCCTATGAAATCGCAGACAAATCAGCCCCTGCTAAAGGCACAACAGGGTTCAAAACCACCGATGTTAATGTTGGCGAAGTAACCATCAAATACGGTTCCTTAGAAATTAATAATGAAATAACCGGTACGCTCTATGTGGATGACAAAAAAATTGGTCATGTCACGGAAGGCTCCGTTATTCCGGTCGACAAATTACGCATCGGTCAGCATAGTATAAAAATTGACTATTCAGACAATGAGTTCTACGGTGAATTTGTACAAAAAGTAGATATTGTTTTCGATCAAAAAACAAAATTGACTGCAAAAAAGGGACCCGCCATTTCGACCTTTACGGATACAAGGGATGGCCGGGTTTACAATATCGTAAAAATCGGAACGCAGGTTTGGATGGCGGAAAATCTGGATTATGCCACTCCATCCGGATCCTGGTGTTACGGGGGCAACCTCTCTCAATGCAAGAAATACGGTCGGTTATACGATTGGAGTACCGCAAGAAGTGTCGCGCCGGCAGGGTGGCATTTGCCAAGGGAGGCAGAATTAGCCATCTTGTTTAATGCGCTTCGCGGTTCGCGCGGACGAATAGTTCCCGGTGGCGCTTCAAGTTTTGCGGTGGTTTTGGGAGGTATGCGCAGCGATAGGGGCTCATTTAATGGAGTGCAGGAATCTGCTTATTTTTGGACCTCGAGCGAGGTTGACGCCGACAATGCGTGGTATTACGAAGTCAAGAGCGGGGACTACAGCAGTTTCATGAGCGATCAGTTCAAGTACAGCGGATTATCGGTGCGGTGTATTAAGGATTAAGGATTTCCTAATACAAGAACATCGGTTTGTGCATCACATTAAATATTTTGGGGCGATAATTTTCCGTATCGTATAATTCTTTTACATCAACAAGTCTTTTACCTTGGATTATCATCTCGGCCGGTACGGTTGTGTATTTTCCGTCCTGCAAGGCGGTCATCATGCCGAAACGGTTTTTGGTCAAAAGATCAACAGCTAGTCCGGCAAAACTCATAGCGACCATGCGATCGAGTGCGTCCGGTTCACCGCTGCGCATAAGATAACCGAGCGATTGGTAAATCATGTGTGACCCGGTAATCTTCCTGATCGCCTCGGAAGTAATTTCCCCTATCCCGCCCAGCTTTTTGTGACCGTAAGCGTCCTCTTGTCCGTATTCGATGATCTTCCCACCAACCATTGTGGCGCCCTCAGAAATTGTCATAATCGCGTAGTGACTTGGATTATGATTTTTGTCTTCCATGAGAAGCCCAGCCAACTTTTCCGGATCAAACGGAACTTCCGAAATAATCGCCCGATCCGCATTGGAAAGGTGGGCCGAGATCAATGACGTTTCACCGGAATTTCTCCCGAAAAGTTCGACGACGGCTATTCGTTCATGAGAACCGGCCGGCGTTCGCAGCATATTAATAAAATGTACAGAACGAGTGACGGCGGTTGAAAAACCGATACAATAATCGGTTCCAAAGACGTCGTTATCCATTGTTTTCGGTATTGCAACGATTGGGAAGTCTTCCGTATGAAGCCGCACGGCATAACTTAACGTATCGTCGCCGCCTATGGTCACAAGAGCATCTATTTTCAAATGTTCCAGTACGCGCAGTATGTGCGGAGTAAAGTCTATTTTTGTCTTAGGGTCTAAGTTGTCGTGTTCCGGCTTTCTCAGAAAGTCTGGAATGTCGCTCTTACTAACTTTGCCGGGATTTGTGCGTGACGTATGAAGAAAGGTTCCGCCGCTACGATCGATGGTTCGGGTATTAAGGCGATCAAGTTTAATAATATTAGCTTCCGATTCTTCAGGGTTGTCGACATTATATTTAAGCAGCCCCGCCCAGCCGCTTCGAATTCCAATCACTTCCATACCCGCTTGAATTGCATCATAGACCACAGCTTTAATGCAAGGATTCAGTCCCGGTACGTCACCGCCACCTGTTAATATACCTATCCGCCTCATCGAATCTCCCATTGGTAAAAAGGATAAATCAAATTTAAGTAAAGAAACTTCAAGCGTCCAGCAAAATTCGTGGCATACCGATAGATAGTTAGTTCAATAAAATCTTTTGAATATTTTGAATTCAACAAATTTTCTTACAAATTATGACCCATGGCTATTCCAAAATCATTAAGCATTGCAGGATCTGATTCCGGGGGCGGCGCCGGAATTCAAGCTGATCTTAAAACATTCTCGGCGCATCGGGTTTATGGCGCGTCGGTCATCACAAGCGTGACTGCACAAAACACGTTGACGGTTTCTGCCATTCAGAATATTTCTACCAAAGTTATTGAAAAGCAAATCGAAGCCGTGATGTCCGATATAAAACCCCATACGGTCAAAACCGGAATGTTGTCAACGTCGGCTATTATCGATACGGTAGCCCGTTCTCTAAAAAAGTACGGAGTTCGAAAATTGGTTGTGGATCCGGTTATGATTTCCAAAAGTGGAGCGGTTCTCTTAGAAAGGCGTGCGGTGAAGAGTCTTGTCGACAAGCTTTTGCCCCTCGCGCTTGTTGTGACGCCAAACATCCCGGAAGCGGAAGCCTTGTCCGGGGTTGCGATTGGCGACATCCGGGACATGGAAGAAGCAGCGCGAATCATATTCAGAATGGGCGCCAAGTTTGTTGTTGTGAAGGGGGGTCACCTGAAATCGTCGGCGACGGACATCGCATTTGATGGAAGATTTTTTTATTATTTTGAATCCGTAAGGCTGAAGAAAAAAAATACGCATGGAACGGGTTGTACATTTAGTGCGGCTATCGCGGCTAATCTAGCGTATGGGAAGAATCCTATTGAAGCCATCCATGCCGCCAAACAATATATTACGAATGCCATTAAGTACTCCTATTCGATCGGCAAGGGTCACGGACCGGTAAACCATTTTTTTAAATTCTAAGTTCATCTATAGTAAGAAAGCCGGAATGATTTGGGACAGGACAAGAAAATTTGGAACATAAAAGAGATGCTGGACTGGACCACGCAGTATCTTTCGGAAAAGAAATTCGAAAATCCCCGCACCAATGTGGAGTGGCTTCTGAGCCATATCCTTGGCTGCAAGCGACTGGATCTGTATGTAAATTTTGATCGGCCTCTTAATAAGGCGGAAATCGAAAAATTTAAGGCGCTACTAAAGCGCCGACTCACCAACGAACCCCTCCAATATATTGTTGGCTCTACAGAATTTATGGGTCTTAAAATGGATGTGAATCCGTCCGTTTTGATTCCGCGCCCGGATACCGAGACGCTTGTTGAGAAAACTTTGGACGCATGCCAGAAACTTGGTTTGGAGAAAATTCATATAACGGATATCGGTACCGGAAGCGGGGCGGTCGCCATTGCACTCGGTCATTTTTTGAAAAAGGCGAAAATTGACTGTCAACTGACCGCCATTGATATCAATGAAGAGGCGCTTCGGGTGGCCAGGAGCAATGCGGCACGCGCAGATTGTACAATCGAATTCCTAAAGTTAGACATACTTAAGGAGCCCATACCGAGGTCTGACATCCTCGTTTCCAATCCACCCTATATTTCGGAAACGGAATTCCTGCTCCTGGACGAAGAGGTTAGGAATTTTGAACCCCGTGAGGCCTTGTGGGCGGATGATAACGGACTGGCTTTTTATAAACGAATCATAGATATTGCGAATCATCAAAAGGTTTTGCAGGTTTTAGTAGAGGTGGGGTATGATCAGGCGCAAAAAGTTGCGCGACTTTTTAAAGAAAAGGACGTTTCAGTTGAAATATATAAAGACTATCAAGGTACCGATCGAGTTGTACACGGAATTTTAGGACATGGATCAAACACCGTATAACGAACTTATAAATAGCTTACAAGACGGAATTCTAATTGTTGATTCCGTCGGGAAAATCCTGCTCGCGAACCGGGCAGCAGCCAAGATATTGGGATATGAGACGGCAGAGGAATTAACAGGAAAGACCGTTGATTCCCTGTATGCCAATCCGGAAGACCACGATTCGCTCCTGTCAATATTAGGTCACAAGGGATTTTGCGAAAAAGGGCTCTTTGACTGGAAACAAAAAAACGGTGCCACTTTTTTTGCCGAAGTTTCGGCACAACCGATATACGACCAGGAACGGCATATTGGAGGAATCCAGGCCGTATTTCGTGATATTACCGGAAGGCTGAAACAGCAAATTGATCAGCAAGAGAGCCTTATGGCGGCTGCATCCACCGGAGTGGACGAATCGCAAGTTTTAGATCTCCTTCAAGTGTATAAAACGAACCCGATGTCCCTGATCCTTCAGGGCCTGGCGCATAATCTCAATACGCCGCTTGGCGCTATTCGTGGGCGTGCGGAGCTTTTGCAACACCAAATCAAGAAAAGTCATGCCGAAGCAGATTTGGAATCTCTTAAGGTTTTGCAAGGAAAAATCGATAAGGGGCTTGCCGAGATGATTGGACAGGTTGACAAAGTCTCGGAGTTAATAAGAGGCTTTGCGACAAAAATCGCAAATGAAATGTACCCGTCGGAAGTCGATATCAATCTGAATGATTTGATTTTGGCCGAACTCAGTTTTCTTGACTCAAGTTTGTACTTCAAACATAAAATTCAGAAGAATATCTCGCTTGATCCGGACCTACCTATTCTGCATGGATTGTACCGACCTATAAGCCAAGCGATTCACAACATCATCATTCACAGTATGAAGGCAACGGCCGAACTACCTGACAAGATACTAACCATCAATACGCGTCAGACCCCCGTGCATCTCGTTGTCGAAATATCCGATAATCGAAAGATCCGAAAGAACGAAGCCGAATATCTTTCAAAACCGCATTTTGAGAGTATGTATATGGGAATTCCCGACGAAGCCAACTTTAGCGCTCATGATATTGACGTCGCTCTTGCTGCAAAGTGCCTGACGGATGCCTCCATCGGATTTCAATTTTTCCCAAATAACGAAGCAAAATTTATTATTCAAATTCAAAAATAGATGGCTTCGCGTCGAAAAATACTAATTGTCGAGGATGAATCGGCCATTCAAGATCTATACAGCGACATCTTGTCCGACTATGATTTGACACAAGTTCTGAACGGTGGAGATGCGCTGAAGCTTTTGGGTCAGCTCTTTGATCTGTACATTGTGGATGTTGGGTTGCCGGACACCGACGGTTTTTCGGTGATACGAGAAATAAGAGAAAAATTTCCAAAATCAAAAATTTTGGTGGAAACCGGATTTCCCCTCAAGGGCCTTGAGAAAAAAATTCATGAAACGCGCCCGGACGTTGTAGTATCAAAACCGTTCCGAATTAAAGAAGTCATTTCACACGTCCAAAGTCTTATTCACCACTCTCCTTAAAGGAAATTCACCGCGCATGCCGCTTGTCATCCACAATACCCTCACTCGGAAAAAGGAAACGTTTCAACCTCTTGCCCCGGACAAAATCACCATGTATTCTTGCGGACCAACGGTCTATAACTATATCCATATTGGCAATGCCCGCACGTTTATGATGGCGGATATGATACGCCGATACTTGCAATACCGTGGATTTTCGGTTCGTTTCGTAACCAACGTGACCGATATCGACGACCGCATTATTCAAACCGCTAATGCTACGGGCCGTGATTTCATGGAGATTAACAAAACTTATACGGATGCGTTTATTGAAGACATCGCCCGTGCCGGCGTTAAACCTCCGGAAGTCCTTCCCAAAGTAACGGATCACGTTCCGGAGATTATTGCGATCATACAGATTCTTATTCAAAAGGGATTTGCGTATGAATCCGACGGTAGTATCTATTATGATGTCAAAAAATTTACAACGTATGGAAATCTGTCTGGAAAAAATATTGACGACCTGAAATCCGGAGCTCGTGTAGAAGTTAACGAAACGAAGCGCGACCCCTTGGATTTTGTATTGTGGAAATCAAGTAAGCCCGGCGAGCCAAGCTGGGAAAGTCCGTGGGGCAAAGGGCGCCCAGGATGGCACATCGAATGCTCCGCCATGTGTATAAAGCACCTTGGTGAGGAAATCGATATACATATCGGCGGCGCCGATCTCATTTTTCCGCATCATGAAAATGAAATTGCGCAAAGCGAAGGTGCGAGCGGGAAACAATTTGCACGATACTGGATGCATTGCGGATTTCTCAATGTGAACAATGAAAAAATGTCCAAATCGTTGGGTAATTTTTGGTTGTTGCGCGATGTTTTGGAAAAATTCCGCCCGGAAGTTCTCCGTCTGTTTTTTATACAACATCATTATGCCAGCCCATTAAATTTTTCAGAACAAAATTTGCGCGATACCGAAACGGCTCATCGCCGACTTGAAAACACATTTAGCCGGTTGGAGGAAGCCATAAAGGAAAAACCCATCGCGGCTTCCAGCGTGGGTTTGGAGGCCTTTGAGAAGGAATTTGACCGCCTGGTGGTCGAATTTGATGAAGCGATGGAGGATGATTTTAATACGGCCGGTGCTTCCGGTAAGGTTTTTGAGATTTTTAGCGGGCTCAATCGATTTTTGGGGAAACCCACGGACGAAAAAGGGCAGAGGATTCTTAAGAAGATAAGCGATCAACTCTTGGCGTGGAATGAGTTTTTTGGATTTCTCCATTTGACGAAGGCCGGCACGGCATCCGGCGATATCGCGCCTTTTATGGAATTGCTAATTGAAATTCGGAGAGAGATGCGCAAGAAAAAAGATTTTGCGATGTCCGATCTCATTCGCGACCGCCTGTCAGAACTCAATATTGTCATCGAGGATACCCCACAAGGGACAAAATGGAAGTCTCAATAAATTCTCAGAAACATGTCAAAATTCAGGCGTCGCAAAGCGGCGCTTTTTTATTTACAATAGCAGGAATAAAAAAAGACGCCTAACGTTCTTAGTTTGTTCAATTTTATTGTTTTGAAGATTCCAATTAGGGAGATGTATGGAGGAACCGCTAATCATTATCGGAAACGGCATCACCGGCATTACGGTGGCTCGTCATGTGCGCAAAAAAAACGACCGGCGGATACTTGTGATATCGGAAGAAACGCCGTATTTCTATTCGCGGCCTGCCTTGATGTATGTCTATATGGGTCATATGAAATTTGAGAATATGCAGCCTTATGAGAATTGGTTTTGGGATAAAAACAAGATAGAACTCCTACAGGCCCGAGTGGCAAAATTGCTTCCTACAAAAAAGAAAATCCTATTATCAGATGGAAGGGAAGTCGCGTATGATCAACTAGTCATTGCGTCGGGCTCAAAGACCAACAAATTCGGCTGGCCGGGACAGGATTTGAAGGGCGTACAGGGTCTCTATAATCGCCAGGATTTAGAATTGATGGAAGAGAATACTAAAGGCATTTCACGTGGAGTGATTGTTGGCGGCGGGCTCATTGGTGTGGAAATGGCGGAGATGCTACACTCACGCAATATTCCGGTTACATTTTTGGTCCGCGAGAAAAATTACTGGGACAATATTTTGCCCCCGGAAGAATCTATTTTAACCGGGCGGCATATTCGTCAATACGGAATTGACCTTCGACTTGAATCCCAATTGAAAGAGATCCTTGGTGACGAAAGCGGCCGTGTTCGTGCCGTGATCACGGATAAAGGAGAAGAGATACCTTGCCAATTCGTCGGGCTAACAGCCGGCGTGGGGCCAAATATCGATTTTGTGAAGGATTCGGGAATTGAATGCGGGCGAGGAATTCTTATCAATGAGGTTTTAGAAACCAATATTCCAGATGTTTATGCAGCGGGTGACTGCGCACAATTTCGTGTGCCAAAACCGAATCATCCACCGGTGGAGCAGCTCTGGTATACCGGTCGCATGCAGGCGGAAGTGCTTGCACAAACGATTTGCGGAGATCGAAAAGCCTATGAGCGGGGAATCTGGTTCAATTCGGCAAAGTTTTTTGATATGGAGTATCAAACATACGGCTACGTACCAAACAAACTTCGAGACTTTGAAGATACGCTCTATTGGGAAAAGGATTTTCATGCGGTTCGAATCGTGTTTGACAAAACCACAAAAGTGGTGACGGGGTTCAATCTTTTTGGAATACGATACCGTCTCGAAGTTTGCGAAAAATGGATCAAAGAGGCACGAACGATTGAATTTGTTTTGGAAAACCTGGGGCAAGCCAATTTTGATCCGGAATTCTTTAAACAATTTGAAACGGATGTCGTTAGGCACTACAATCACAAATTCGGTGGAAACATCACCATGAAAAGAAAGAAGGGGCTTTTCGTATAACATGCAACCTATTACCATACAATTACCCCATGCGGAAAATACCGGACTAAAAAAATTAGGCATGGGCATTTTTTCCGTTGGCCTCCTCATGTCTTTTGTCGGACTTACGTCTGTTGCACTTCAAAATCCCACGCTATTTTTCTTCATGAGTTTTGGGCTTATGACGGCCGGCGGCCTGATCTTTATACTTCCACAGATGCGTGAATTGCCGGGCATCAAGCACAATCGTCTATTTCAACTATCGGCCACGTCTCGTGGTCTGATCGGCTGGGCTACGGGCGTGTTTTTGACGGGGTTTTATGTTCTGCTTTATTGGTATCCGGAATATATAGAAAATTGGGTTAAACAGACGGATTGGCTCAGCCAAATAATGCGGGGCAAAGAAGCCGACCGGTGGTTTTTATACGGTACATTCTACACACTATCTATGATGGTGATGGGAACGCGAATGATTATAAAAAATCGTCACAGCCCTTATCAGATCCTACGCACATCATCCGTCATATTTTTTCAATTAGGGTTCGCGTTCTTGATTCCAAGCTTCCTTGAACTCATGAATCAGCCGGGATTTTACTTTACCTATTTTTGGCCGCTTCGGCCCTATTCCCTTTATCCAAGCGATATTCAATCCCTTCTTTCGCATCCGGGAGGACTTGGTGTTTTTATGGTATTCTGGGGATGCGTGATGACTTTTGTGGCAACGCCGATTCTCACTTATTTTTTTGGGAAACGCTGGTACTGTTCATGGGTATGCGGCTGCGGCGGCCTTGCTGAAACTGTCGGCGACCCGTTTCGCCATCTTTCTAGTAAATCGCTCACGGCATGGAAAATCGAACGTATCACGGTCTATTCGGTCTTAATTTTTATCACCGTGACGACGATCTCACTTTGGCTTAATTCGTACTACGGCGGTGCAATTTTAGGCGAGTGGTCGCAAAATTTTTCATCGTGGTATGGTTTTTTTATCGGCTCACTCTTCTCGGGTGTGGTCGGAACCGGATTTTATCCGATTATGGGAAGTCGCGTGTGGTGTCGCTTCGGCTGTCCTATGGCAGCGACCCTTGGAATCATTCAAAAATATTTTTCGAGATTCCGGATTACTACGAATGGCGGTCAATGTATGTCTTGTGGTAACTGCTCCACTTACTGTGAAATGGGAATTGATGTACGCGCGTACGCCATGAATGGAAAAGATATTATCCGTGCATCGTGTGTTGGCTGCGGTATTTGTGCGGCAGTCTGTCCGCGCGGCGTTTTGAATCTAGAGAATGGGAGTCGCGCGTTTGGACTTAATTAAGTTAACCATGCAAAATATCTAACGGCGACGCCACTAGGCGAGCCTAGGCTTAAACATACACTTTTTGTAGACTCATTTGACCATGACCGGACTTTTCTATTTTAGGCGATTCTAAGAAAAAGAGGTCATTATTCCTCCTCACAACTTCAGGGGATTTTCATTTTGATTTACGATCGTATCTTCTATAGATTGCCCCGTTACTAATACTTAAATTTTTCCAAAAGAAATTCACATGGCAGAACTTAATCAGGGGTATGAATTTTTAAAGCAAATCGGTTCGGGCGGCATGGCGACCGTGTATCTTGGGAAACATCCCTCGCTACAGCGTTTGGTCGCTATCAAAATCGTGAAAGGCGAACGTGATAAGATTCGGCGGTTTGAGCGTGAGGCAATCTTGTCGGCGCAGTTTAAGCAGGAAAATCTACCGTCTATTTTTGATTATTTTTCGGACGATGCGGGACAGTTTTATTTGGTTATGGAATTTGTTGACGGAATTGATGTAAGCCCAATTATCAAAACCAAGGGCCCGTTACCGCCGATGATCGTAGCGATGATTGCGCGTGAGGTTTGCCGCGGGCTCGAGCACATGCATGAACAAAAGATCATGCACCGAGATATCAAGCCCAGTAACGTCCGTCTTGGAAAAAACGGCGAAGTCAAACTCATGGATTTCGGCATAGCGAAGCAGGAGGATGAAGGTAAGGAGCACCTGACTTCAACCGGTGTGATTGTCGGCACGCCATCGTACATGTCTCCGGAGCAAGCGTCGGGTGACAAACTCACTCCGCAAAGCGACGTCTACAGCCTCGGAACCATGATGTATGAAATGCTGACGGCAAAAAAGCCA
>JANNSF010000188.1:0-10822 GCA_031402315.1 bacterium
GTAGCCGACGTTGTCTTGACTCGGAGCCCTTTCCCTTCTACGAAATCATAATATCGTTTCATATCATGATCCGACAAAAGTTGATAAACCCATCGACATCCCTGGCAACAAAAAGAGAGTTGATCAACCTGAATCGTCGCATCGGTACATCGGTCACCACAATGAAAACACACAGCTGTGCTTTCTGTTTTTTCGCGATTAATGACGGTTGTATTATCCATAGAAATAAGACTCTGCCTTTTCGGCTCTTACGAAGGGCCTGATGCAGGAAACGTATTGTGCGTAAATCTTTTACTATCTCTTAATATTAAGTCAAGACCAACCCCAGACCAATTACAATGGTCATATTGGCGTATGATATTTATCATGTTTTCTAAATTGGTAAACTCTAAAACCCCTGTATTTACAGTAATTGTATTTTTGATAACTTTGGTTTGTTTCTGACTGAAAACTTGAAGCCGCAGCAGACAGGTGACAATCACTATAGTATGCTATGACAATTAGGCATGAGTCGTCGTCAAAAAACGTGGACAAGCTAAGGTTGTTTAAATGAATGAAAAGACAATACCGGAATCGGCGAATTATTCACCACTTCCGATGTAACGCTTCCCATTAGTACACGTTTCAATCCTGTCCGCCCATGCGTACCCAAGGCAATCAAATCGATTTCATTTTTCGTGGCAAATTCAATGATACCGGCACTTTCGGACGACGCTTTAAAAATGCCGGTTTTATAAATCACGCCGGATATGTCGATACGCGCAATGAACTTTCTGAATTTTTCCTCGATCAAAATCTCGGACTCGTGCTTGTGTTCGACGGCGATGTACCCCAATGTAAGAACCGAACCGAAATCCCTCGCAAATCCCAGTATTTCAGGCATGGTCTGTCGACAGACATCTGAAAAATCAACCGGAACAAAGATTCTACTAAAACTCTGTGTATTGTGCTTCTTTCGTATCGTCATAATCGGGCAAGGAGACTGACGGACTACACGTTCGGCATTGCTCCCCATAACGTTATTAAATCCGCCCTCGCCATGAGCGCCCATGACGATCATATCTACATCCATTTTTTTTGCGGCCTCCACGATTTGAGAATACGAGCGTCCGGTCGAAAAATGTTTGCGAATCGCAAAGCCGGCATCAAGTTTTTCAATGGCCTCCGTCAGTTTCTTATCCGCATAGTCTTTGACCGTACCGCCAAGGGCGATAAGGTCGGTATCGGAATACTGGGACATCGGATTGAGCAGGTAGGTCGCCTCATCGACGTATAACATTTCAATGTTGGCTTTATATCGCTTTGCAAGAATTGCCAAATAATCCGTTACGGCGTCAGCGCATTCGGTAAAATCAGTCGGAAACAGAATTTTTGATATTTTCATAACATTCATTAAAATCAATATCCTTAGCAACTCCAACAACCAAGATGTGAAGCTAAGTCGATGAATAAACAGTATGATACGTCAATTTTTCCGCCTGTAAAATGACTTTGGTCATGAAAAAAGCAAGATTCTGTACATATTTTTGTAGTATTACGTTTGAGGTCGAATGTCAATTTTGACCATAGGCCAGTCTATTTGATCAGAGAAACCTGCTCCCCTTTGTTGTGGAATTTGTCTATAGTGATCATTAGTTTCTTATCAAATCTATTGTATGCCCTGACGCTTTGGCGTTTACAATTTGAGCCAAGGTATATTTACTGATAGCGTTATTTTTCAACTCTAAAACTAAAATCACTATGCAACGGATTCCACATTTATTGTTCATTTTAAGTCTGGCCCTCGGCCTGTCCGCTCAACAAAAGAAAAATACGGCCGCCGTTTTGAATTTTGTGAATTCCGGCGGAGTCGACAAAAACGAAATAACCATTCTTACCAATCGGTTTAGCAACTATCTCGTCAATGCCGGCGTCTATAAAATTCTTGAGCGGGAGAAAATGGATGCGATTCTAAAGGAGCAGGATTTTTCTTTGACGGATAATTGTAATGCGGCGGAATGCGCTGTGCAAATCGGTCAACTACTGGGTGTGGATCTCATGGTAACCGGCAACGTCGGGCAATTTGGTCAGGTCTGGACCGTGGACACACGTGTTGTGGATGTATCGACCGGGGAGATACTGAAAACTCAATCCGAAAATTATAAAGGAGAAAAAGAAGGTCTGCTTACTACGATAGAAAGCCTTGCCTATGCCGTATCGGATAACAGCGTACAGATCAGAACGGCCAAAACCGGTCCGGGCGACGAAATCAAAATTGGCAATGTCACAAAAAAATACGGTTCGCTCGAAATCAATAATGAACTTGACGGCATGCTGTATATTGACGATAGAAAAATCGGGGAAGTATCTCAGGGTTCTGTCATTCCAATTGAGAATCTTAAACCCGGTGAGCATAACGTCAAAATCAGCTATTTACAAGGTGACTTCATCAAAAGAGTAACCATCAAATACGGTCAAAAAGAAATCATTACGGCTATTGCCGATATTGGTACCTTAGAAATTGACAACCACATCAACGGAACTCTTTTCATTGATGACAAGCAAATCACCGAAGTGCTTGAAGGGTCGACTATTGTCGAAAGTCTCAAATCCGGCGGACACACAATTAAGATCATTCATCCCGATGGCCAATTTGTAAGAAAAATAAACATCGTATATAATCAAACTACACGGCTGGTCGCAGAAAAGGATGTCTTCTTTGATTCTCGCGATGGCAAGAAATACAAGATTGCCACAATCGGTAATCAGGTGTGGATGACACAAAATCTAAACTATGATGTGGGAAGAGGAAGCTATTGCTACGAGAACAAGCAATCTATATGTGGCGAATATGGGAGACTGTATACATGGGAAGCCGCCATGAAAGCCATTCCACCGGGATGGCACTTGCCGTCTAAATCAGAGTGGAGCTCATTGTGGATTGTTTTTGGAGGCTCAGACTCTGCTGTATATCGCCAACTGACTGCCGGTGGAGACGGAGGATTTGCCGCCTTGTTTGGTGGCTGGCGAAATAATAAAGGTAAATTTGAGTATTCCGGGAAAAACGCATACTTCTGGTCGTCTACGAAGGCCGATGAAAATACGGTGTGGCGCTATGACCTATACAGCAGCACTAAGACCGCGGTCATTAATTCCTATAATCAAAATTTCGGACTCTCCGTTCGTTGTATCAAAGACTGATCTCAGGCTAGGTTCTTCATCCCCCATGAAAATGAGCACACAAATACGTCTGTACCCAATGTGCATAATTTCGCATTTCATTTTTTTTACGCGTTTCATCCCAGTTTAGTTCTTTGGCCATGATACCTGAAACCCAGTCCATTTTTTCAAGACCGAGTTTTGGTTCGATGCCGATCGTTGTTCGCCGCCACATCACGTCCGCCAGGGTCTTGGCAAGGCCTTTGCGAATGGCCTCCCGAATTCCTGTTTCGTCATTTGGGAAACCAGGATCAGAAATCGGAAGGTCGGCCGTCTGACAAGCCGGTTTTTTAATTTCCAATTTTCGCTCAATCCAATCCACGGTTTCTTCCGCGGCATGACGATACGTTGTTAATTTTCCTCCGGCTATGCTGATCATCCCCTTTAGTCCATCTTCCTTTTCGTGATCTAAAATTTTATGCCGGCGCGTAATACCCGCTGTTCGTGAGGAATGCGACCTTAGAAGTGGACGGACTCCGGCTTGCGAAAACATAATTTTTTCTCGTGAGAGATCGGCCTGAGGGAGGTAATAATTTACTTCCCGGATCAAATAGTCTATCTCTTCACGAGATGGTTTTACCGTATCCGGATTGTCCTCATAGATTAAGTCCGTGGTTCCAACCAACAGATATCCCAGCCACGGGATAATGAAAAATGGGCGACCGTCTTGAAATGCCGGAAGATAAAGTGCACTCGAGAGTTTCATCTCGGCGTTTGAAATGACAATGTGGGTTCCTTTCGTATTACCCAGTACCGGCTCGCGCTCGATTGATAGCAAGATTTTGTCCAGCCAAGGCCCACCGGCATTCACAAGCACATCGGCGAAATACTCTGTTTCATTGCCGGAATTTTCATCCCGCACTACAACGCCGATGGCACAATCCTTTTCGCGGATGATTTTCTGAACGGAATGATAATTAAATATCTCCGCACCCGATTCGGAGGCGGATAATAAATTGGCCATCACAAGTTTTTCCGGCGAAACGCATTGGCCGTCATAGTAAGTCATAGCACCTTCCAATTGATCACATCTCAGTCGCGGTATTACCTGAGCTATATTTTTTTGCCATGCGAAACCCGTAACCGATTTGCCCCAAGAAAAGGCGTCGTACAAAAACATGCCGGCTGTCAATTTCCATTTGCCATATTTCGAATTTGGGTAGACCGGAATTACCATACGAATCGGCGATACTAACTCTTTGGCGATTCTAAATAGAGTTTCGCGCTCACGAAGCGATTCACGTACAAGATCGAATTCCATGAACTCTAGATATCGGAGACCACCATGAATCAACCGACTTGAGGCCCACGACGTACCGGAACAGAAGTCACCTTTCTCAAAGAGCTTGACATCGAATCCGCGAAGAGCAGCGTCCCTTGCAATTCCGGCGCCATGAATTCCGCCGCCAATGATGATTACTTTTTTTGAAGTCATAAAGTCTCCCCTCAAATCTAAGCATTTTTTGAATTGCGATTGGAGCAAAATTTTAGAAACTTCGCCAAGTACAATTTCTCACAAATTAGAGGTTTTATGGCCTTTGATGAATTTCTAGCCGATCGAATTCGTAAAGTTTTTCAGTCGAAAAACACTCCCGTTAAAGAAAAAGCGATGTTTGGCGGATTGTGTTTTATGCTAAAGGACAAAATGTGTGTTGGGGTTGTCAAGGATGAGCTTATGGCACGAATTGATCCTGAGATTTACGAAGATGCGCTGACACAGAAAGGCTGTCGTGAAATGAATTTCAATGGACGGCCTATGAAAGGCTACGTATTTATCGATGAGTCCGGTATGAGCGATTCCCACGCTCTTACTAAGTGGCTTCAACTGGCGATTGATTTTAATCCTAAAGCTAAGGCGAGTAAGAAGAAATCAGCGTCTTAGCCGATCCCATTTTAGTCCACTCATTATACAAAGGTATAGATGCTCCAGGAACACCATTATCAAACAAAACTCACATGGATCGGCAATCAAGGTTCCGGCACCTCCGCCTATCAGGCCTATTCTCGAAATCATGTAATTTCGATCCAGGATAAACCCGATATTTTGGCTTCCTCCGATCCGACATTCCTCGGCGATTCTAAGAGGCACAATCCCGAGGAAATGCTTGTCGCCTCTCTCTCATCCTGCCACATGCTCTGGTACCTGCATCTGTGTGCTGACGCCGGAATAGTTGTCACGGAATATTCCGATGACGCCAACGGTGTGATGATTACCGACGCAGGTGGAGCAGGAAAATTTGAAAAAGTACTACTAAAGCCTTCGGTCAAGATTACCAATCCATTGAAGAAACAGATTGCACTGGAACTGCATGAAAAAGCACATACAATGTGTTTTATAGCCAATTCCGTGAATTTCCCAGTGTTATGCGAAGCTTTGATTAGCAGCGTTTAAGCGAAGCCAGCCAATAAATCTCCTCGAAAACGATTCCTAGTCCCTGTCTTTTAGAAAGACAGAGACACTGTTGAGCGTTTTTATAATGATTGCCGATTGCATAGACCGGAATTTAACAAAAAAATCCCATGAGTACTCTCATGGGATATTAAAATCATTACGGCAATCACTTATCAATGCGCCTTCGCAAAACTTTCTAAGATATAAAGTGCGGCTTCTTTGTTCACATCGTTATGAGCCGGATCATCCCAAAATAGGATGTTTACGGAAAAATTGACATCGGAATCCGGATCGATAGCGCCCAACGCTGCAAAAAGAAGTTTCTTTCCATTTTGTTTTCCGGAGCCCAGTATTTTATAACCTTCAAATCCATTGAGTTTCACCTTTTCGTCTACATCTATTTCCATATCTGTGGCGTTGAGGTCTGCATAAGCCTTATTGGCAGCGTCATTAGCTTTGAGCGACGCATCTTTGTAAGGCTTTATCGTAACTGTAAAATTCAATCCCGAACAGGTAAACACTTTATCCGTGTTCTTTTTGATATCAAATCCGGTCGGAGCCTTGAAGGTGATGCCATACTTATCCCATACCATATCTGTCCAGTCCTGACCATGCGCCTGAAATGCCATCGTGAACATCCACGCGGCCACTGCAATTACTCTTCCGAATCTTTTCATGATACCTCCTTGTGATTAATTCTTGGAACCGTCAACGCATGACGAATGTCATATTTGTACAAGCTACATTCGGATCTTTTTCAAAGCAATGATTTTCCAATTAAATTTCTTTGACAATTATTAATTCTTGCCTTTCCGGCCCGATTCGATTAATATTGCGGCGATTAAAGAATCTAATTAATAAAGGAGCGTATATGTCCGTTGCAGAAAAATTAACCGGTTTCATGCCTTACAAAGTAAAAGATATGTCCTTGGCCGAATGGGGTCGAAAAGAAATTAAACTCGCGGAAGATGAAATGCCGGGGCTTATGTCCTTGCGGAAAGAATTTGGAGCCAGCAAGCCGCTTAAAGGTGCGCGTATTGCAGGGTGCCTTCACATGACGATCCAAACCGCCGTTCTCATAGAAACTCTTGTTGAACTCGGCGCAGAGGTGACATGGTCTTCGTGCAATATTTTTTCGACTCAAGATCATGCCGCGGCCGCCATCGCCGCTGCCGGAATCTCGGTTTACGCGTGGAAGGGTATGAATAACGAAGAATTTGACTGGTGTATTGAGCAGACTTTGTTTTTCGGCAAAGATCGTAAACCGCTCAATATGATTTTGGATGACGGTGGCGATCTTACTAATTTGGTGCTTGATAAATATCCGAATCTTGTGAAAGAAATTCGCGGCCTTTCGGAAGAAACGACAACTGGAGTTCACCGCCTCCATGAACGCGTTAAAAAAGGCACGCTTCCGATGCCGGCCATCAACGTGAATGATTCCGTTACAAAATCGAAATTTGATAATAAATACGGTTGCCGCGAATCGCTTGTGGACGCCATCCGTCGCGCGACGGATCTTATGCTAGCCGGAAAAGTTGCTGTCGTCGCAGGTTTTGGCGATGTGGGCAAAGGCTCTGCAGAATCACTCTCCAGCGCGGGTGTACGCGTCATCGTAACCGAAATTGATCCGATCTGCGCGCTTCAGGCCGCCATGGAAGGCTACGAAGTCAAGAAAATGGACACCGCTGTCAAAGAGGCCGACATCGTCGTGACGACAACCGGCAATTGCAATATCGTAACCGATCGGCATTTCAAAGCGATGAAGCATAACACAGTGGTCTGCAATATCGGACACTTCGATACGGAAATCGATATGGCTTGGCTCAACAAAAACTACGGAAAGACCAAGGATACCATCAAACCGCAAGTGGACAAGTACACCCTTGATGGAAAAGACATTATCGTTCTCGCGGAAGGCCGGTTGGTCAATCTTGGCTGTGCTATGGGTCATCCTTCCTTCGTCATGTCGAATTCGTTTACGAATCAAGTCCTGGCTCAGCTCGAGCTTTGGGCCAATTCAAAGAACTATGAAAACAAAGTATATACGCTTCCAAAACATCTTGATGAAAAAGTCGCACGTCTGCACCTCGCAAAAATCGGCGTGGAATTGGACGAACTTACCAAAGAACAAGCGGAATATATTGGCGTGGATATCAAAGGACCTTACAAACCCGAGATGTATCGCTATTAATATTTTTTAATTAAAACGATTATAAAGAAAGCGATTTCGATTAGTCGGAATCGCTTTTTCGTTTACGTTTAGGCCTCGCGCCTAAAGCTTCAACTGTAATTGGAAAGAAACACATGACCGACTTCCTAAAACTTCTAAACGAAAAAATAGTAATCTTCGACGGCGCAACCGGAACTAATTTGCAGACGCAAAATCTCACATCCGAAGATTTTGGCGGCGAAGATTTGAATGGGTGTAACGAGTACCTTCTCGTTTCCAAACCTTCCGCCATGGAAAAAGTTCATGTGGATTTTCTAAAAGCCGGTGCGGACGTCATTGAAACCAATACGTTTGGCTCCGCCTCGATCGTGCTCGCGGAGTATAGTCTTCAGGACCGCGCGTACGAATTGAGCAAACTCGGCGCAGAACTCGCAAAAAAATGCGTGATGCAGTTTACGACAAAGGACAAACCCCGATTCGTTGCCGGTTCCATTGGTCCAACTACCAAATTACCATCGCTCCTGCATATTGATTTCGAAACCATGCGCAAGGCGTTTTACGATCAGATGGCCGGACTCATGGACGGCGGCGCCGATATTTTTTGCATTGAGACATGCCAGGACATTTTACAAACGAAAATTGCCCTATGTGCCGCCGAAGACCTGTTTCGTGATCGCAAAAAGAAGATCCCGGTCATCGTAAGCGTCACGGTAGAGATGACAGGCACGATGCTGATGGGAACTGAAATTGCGGCGGCATTGACGTCTCTGGAACCTTACGATATTGTCGATGTCGTCGGGATGAATTGTGCCACCGGTCCGAAAGAGATGGAGGATAACATTCGATACCTATGCCAAAATTCGCCGAAGCCTGTATTCTGCATGCCCAATGCGGGCATTCCGGAAAACATCGGAGGAAAGGCGCATTATCATTTATCGCCCTCCGATCTTGGAAAATGGTTGTCTCATTTTTCCAAAGACTTTGGCGTGAATGTCGTCGGAGGGTGCTGTGGGACGACCCCGGAGCATATCAAGGCTCTCGCCGATGCGGTTGGCAATCTGAATCCAAAAAAGCGCGATTGGAATTACACACCGGCGGTTTCGTCCACCTACTCGATATCGCCAATGTTCATTGATCCGGCTCCGATCATCATCGGCGAGCGAACAAATGCTAATGGGTCACGAAAATTTAAGGAGCTGCTCATTTCAGAAAATTATGACGAAATGGTCTCTATGGGCAAGGAACAAATCCGGGAAGGCGCTCACGTGCTGGACGTTTGCGTGGCCTATGTCGGACGCAACGAAGTCCGAGACATGGAGGAAACCATCAAACGATTTAATACGCAAATCGCTCTTCCGATCATGGTGGATTCGACGGAATATCCTGTGATTGAGAAGGCGCTTCAACTCCTTGGCGGGCGAGCGATTGTCAATTCCATCAATTTGGAGGACGGCGAAGAACGTATCGCGCACGTACTGCCCTTATGCAAACGGTATGGTGCCGCGGTGGTCGCGCTTACGATAGACGAGGACGGCATGGCCAAAACCCGCGAGAAGAAATTTGAGATCGCCAAACGTATACGCGACATATCGGTGAATAAATACGGTATGCGTGATGAGGACCTCATTTTTGACACCCTCACCTTCACGCTCGGATCCGGAGAAGAAGAGTTTCGTAAGGCAGGAATTGAAACCATCGAAGCGATTCGCATGATCAAATCCGCGTACCCGAAATGTAAAACACTTCTCGGCGTGAGTAATATTTCTTTTGGTCTCAATCCACAATCGCGCCACGTTATTAATTCGGTATTCTTGCATTATGCGATCGAAGCCGGACTTGACATGGCCATTGTGAATGCCCAGAAGATAATGCCGCTTTATAAAATACCGGAGGTCGAGCGGGAAATGGCACGTCAACTAATTTTTGACGAGCGCAAATGGGAAGCCGCTTAACTCGCCCGTGGTAAAGGCCCTTGTTTTAGCAACGACGAATAGAAAAAAAATCGAGGAAATTGAAAGAATTCTCGGAGCTTTTTCCATTCCGCTTTTGACGCCCGCCAATTTCCCGAAATGGCCGGATATTGAAGAAAATGGAAATACCTTTGAAGAAAATGCACTGATAAAAGCCCGTGCCGTTTACAAATTGACGGGAACTCTAGCGCTCGCCGACGATTCGGGGATTGAAGTTGAAGCCTTGGGTGGAAGACCGGGCATTTTTTCCGCCCGTTATGCCGGCGAACCTGCGAATGATAAAAACAACTACGAAAAATTGCTCTTTGAGCTGCAAGGCCAATCTCACCGAACGGCGCGATTCCAATGTTCTCTGGCCCTTGTAGGAAAGAATATCGAGAGAACTTTTGATGGCACGTGCGAAGGGTGGATTGCGGATTTCCCACGCGGTCAAAATGGATTTGGCTACGATCCGATTTTTTATGTGCCGGAGCTTCAAATGACAATGGCGGAATTGCCCGACGAAATCAAGAACACCCTCAGTCATCGCGCACGCGCGTTGGAGAAATTTCAAGCTTATTTTTTGGCGCATTTCATATGATCCGATTTTTTCTAATCGGTGTCTATATTTTTTCATGTACGAGTGAGTCGCCCGAACCTTTCCAAAAAAAGCCTTCTCCCCTCAAAATAGACTCACTTCCACACGGCCTTATTACTCATTTACCAGCCAAGGACTCTGTTATTGCTTTGACCTTTGACGCATGTGAGACTACTACTCCATCCTATTTTGACACCAGCATTCTGTCCTACTTGTTACGAAATAAGATCCCCTTTACCCTCTTTATGGGCGGTAGGTTTGCCGTCCGTAATCGAAGGGTCTTGCGTGATCTCGCATATTTGAAGTGGATTGAGATTGAAAATCACTCATTTGATCACGATCAGCACATGGAAAAAATGCCGGATTCTGCGGTTATAATTGACGTCCAAAAGAATCGTGACTCCCTATGGCATATCACGAACCGTCTCACAAAGTTTTTTCGTTTTCCGGGTGGTAACTATGACGATCAAAAACTGCGACTTATCGAATCGCTGGGCTACCGGGTTGTCCAT
>JANNSF010000189.1:0-5968 GCA_031402315.1 bacterium
TACCAAGACAAAGTATGCCTTGACAAACGCTCACACATCCCTGGAGTGCATCAAGTGCCATGTAAAAATTGCCGATCCACAAAAAATGACCGATGGAAAAACGGACCCGGATTATTCTAAATACAGCCCGCTCGATTTCAAAAACTGTACGCCGTGCCATGCGGATCCGCATCAGAATAAATTTGGTCAAAATTGCGAGTCCTGTCACAGTACCACCTCGTGGTTGGATATTCGAAATAAGCAGTTTGATCACAAGAAAACACGTTACCCCCTGATCGAAAAACATTCAACGGTGGCGTGTGAAGCCTGTCACCAACCGGATCGCAAGAAACCGCCAATCTATAAGGATATGAAATTCAATGCCTGTTTGGATTGCCATAAGGATGCGCACGTTGGGCAGCTGGCCCAACGCACGGATCATGGGGCGTGCGAGACTTGTCATAACCTGAAGGGTTTCCACCCATCTATCTTTACAACCACGATGCATAATTCCCAATCCAAGTATGTGTTGCAGGGCGCGCATGAAAAAACCGATTGTATCAAATGCCATGTGAAATTGACCCCCAAAGAATTCACCTCTAGAACAGGTCTTAAGGTCACCGCCGACTCGAGTCATCTTGTTTTAAAATTTCTGGATCAACGTTGTCTGTCTTGTCATGCCGATATTCACCGCGGACAATTTGCTGAGAAACTAAAAACTAAAGATTGTGACATTTGTCATAAGACGACAACGTGGAAAGACTTAGTTTTCAACCATGATAAGGACGCCCGGTTTCCACTTCTTGGAAAGCATAAATCTCAGACCTGTGGCAAGTGCCATAAAACACTGGATTCGAATACTGCCATGAAACGTGTTTTATACAAGCCTGTGTCAATTTTTTGTGAATCGTGCCATCGCGACATCCATGAAGCGCAGTTCGTAACTAATAAACTTTTATCGCCGGAGCGTCCGCAAACGTATTGTGAAAATTGTCATAAGAACGATTCGTTCAGGCCGTCTATTTTCGATCACTCCAAACAATCGCGCTATGCGCTCGACGGGGCGCACATCAAAGTAGAGTGTACAAAATGTCACCCAAAAACAAGGATAAGTTCCGACACGCTAGTCACACAATACAAGCCGATTAGCACGGAGTGCGCCGCTTGTCATGCGGACCAACACGAAGGAGTTTTCGAAAAGAAATGAGAATATTATTTAGAATCGCACCCGTCCTTTTTTGGAGTACAATGGCAAGTATGATGACGCCATCATTCGCACAGACTTCACCAGCTCTCAGCGATTCTCCTTTTGTAAAAATTCCGCATAAGGCTTTTAACATTCCCTGCGAAGCCTGTCATACGACCGCAACATGGAAAATATTGAAACCGCGTATTGAATTTGATCATGCCAAAACCGGATTCGCACTCATCGGCACACACGTGCAGACGGCGTGCAACGAGTGTCACGCGGGCGGAAAATTCAGTACGGCGATTCGCGAATGTTCTATGTGTCACAAGGACCCGCATCAAAATCAATTGGGATTGGATTGTGAACGCTGCCATAGTGAACTCGCGTGGGCGCCGTCACGATTTTCACATGATGACCAAAACCTTTTCATGTTCGGCGCTCACAAGGGGCTCGAATGCGCGAGTTGCCACAAGAACACGCTGACTTTCAAGATGCCAAATATTCAGGAATGCGGCGATTGTCACATTGCACTTGGCGCGACGACGGATCATAATAAGTACAAAACCATTGGAGATTGTCTGTCATGCCACAATCTGAATGGATGGAATAACAATCCCCACTTGGATGAATGGTTCTCACTAAGCGGGCATCATAAGCAGAATTGCGAACGGTGTCATAAACAAATTCCAAACTACACGACATACACGTGCCGCGATTGTCATCGTTTTGTTCACAAGGGGGAGGGCGGTGATGATTAAGCAAGTCGTAATTGTTTTGCTGATTTTGCATTGCGGAAAAAGCTATTCCCAAAGCTATTCTTCTACAGGCAATAATTTGATCGGAAGGTTTTCAACCGGCTGGAGCTACTACAGTCAAGGGGCCTCGCTGACGCCTCAGCTCAGTGCTATTTCAAGTTATGGCATGCTTAACTATCGAGTGTTTGATGCAGAGAAACAGAATATTCGATATCAATGGCGTATCGATTTTTATGAAAAAGACGCTTTAGCCTCAACACAGACTTTGGATCGAAGTGCACAATTTGACCATCGTTTTGTGATCCGGCAATTATACGGTTCTTATTCAGCGGCCGGCGGCGAAATAAAAGCGGGCCGTTTGATCCCACTCTCAACTAATCTCGACGCATTTCCAATCAATGGCTTTGCGGCTGAAAATCTTTTATTCGCAAAACATTACCGTGTCTCGGCCTTTGGAGGGAAAATTTTCGATGAATACGATAACCGGATTGAGGGCCTTGGTTACAATGCCGGCGCAAGCGTAGCGTATGAGGACAAACAATACATGTTGGGAACAGGCTTTTCATCCGAACAATTGCGTCTTACGAAACTATCCAAAGCCTATTTATTTGGAGAATACCGTCCTAAGGAACAATGGCGTTTAAGTTCAAAAAATCAATACAGTTTGACTCAATCACTGCTGGGATATTCACAAAACTCCATGTACTACCGTTTCAGCAAAATACTCAGCGCACGAACCTATGTCGAATATCACGATCGTCGTGCTTACGCACCCTCGCCAACAGATAGCCTTGGGTGGGACCGCTATTTTCAGACTTCAAAAGAGATGATATTTGGAGGGTCAATACGGTATCAAGTTTTCCAACTAAACCGCATCGGACAAATGGATCTGCTTCCGGCGTTCAAAAAGCGTGTCGGTAATGATGGGTTGACCTACGGATCGTTACAAATCAACTACCGCAACTTCTTTTACTATCGCTTCAATACGGGGCTGGGTATGAGTTATATGAGCAATCAATGGCTAAACAATTTCAAGGTCAATACGTTCTGGAATAAGGATTATCTCAAAGGCCAATTGGATGTAACGGCGGCTCTCACGATTAATTCCTATACATGGAATACACAAACGGCGTCGTCCAATAAATTAACTTCTATTTTTTCGACCGATGTGAACTATCGACCAACTTCATCGTGGAACATCGCCGGCGGTCTTTTTGAAGAATTTGGCAACGCGACCGATGCCCATCTTGGCTTTAATCTACGGATCAGTTATAGCTTCCGCTGACGACTATCACTCACATTTCAAGCTGTCGACAGGATTGGCCGTTGCGGCACGTAGGGCACGGTATCCGACGGTAATTGCAACCAAGAGAAGTGTGAGACTAAGCGCTATCGCAAAAATGCCCGGACCCAAGTCAATTCGGTAGGCGAAGTCGGCCAGCCAGCGGTCCATCAAGAAATATGCCAATGGAGCGGAAAATAGAAATGCGACTAAGACCAGCTTTAGAAATTCTGCGCCAAATATCATGAGTACATTGGCGACTGATGCACCCAGAACCTTTCGAATACCAATTTCTTTTGTTTTCTGCGCGGCTAAAAACGCGACAAGGCCGAAAAGGCCAAGACATGCAATCAAGACGGCAATCCCGGAAAAAACTTCAAACAATATCATCATTCGGCGTTCCTGACTATAGAATCCTGCAATTCGCTCATCCAGAAATTCGTAAGAATAAACAAATTCAGGGAAGGCCTCAGTCCAAGCTTTTTCGATCTGCGACAATACTTGTGTCGCATTCGCCATTTCAATTTTAATATTCGCTTCCGAATACCAATTACGCTCCGAAGCAATTATCGTAGGCTGCATCGCGCGACGCAAAGTCAGACTGACAAAATCCCGCACGACTCCTACAATTGGAATTGGAGTATCTGTACTGCCATATAGAATTATTTGCCCAATCGCATCTTGCGGATTTTGAAATCCCAATTTTTGAACCATCGTCTCATTTATTACAAATTCATTCGTGGAGTCGCTGGCCCTAATGTTTCTCCCTGCCAAGAGATTGAACCCATACAGTGGAACAAAGTTTTCATCCGCTATTTTCATATTGGAATTAATCTCAAGAATCTCGTTTCCTTTCACAAATCGGGTTATAGTTCCCCAGTTTTTATTGGCCGACGCGCTCGTCCATGCAAACGAAACCGATTTGATCGATGGATTCTGGATTAAATTATGTCGAAGTGCCTCAAGCTTAATTTTGTCATTCAAGGGAAGAGGTACGGTAGTAACGGCTTGAGGGTCATATCCCAAATTTTCAGATTGAAAGCGCTGCATTTGCGAAAGGATGACGATGGTAGAGACTATTAAGAACTGAGAAATTATGAATTGAAGAGTTACTAACCCTTTCCGAAGCAGGAACCCGCCGACACTACCGGACATTTGTCGACCTTTCAGTGCTGTCACAGGCAGAAACCTCGAGAGAATTATTCCGGGATAGAGGCCGGAACCGAGTGAAACGACAGCAACGGTGCAAACGATGAAGAGAATAATCCGCGGGTTAAGCAGATCCAAAACCAAAGACGCGGAAAAAAAAGAATTAACATAAGGAAGCGCCAATTCAACAAGGCCTATTGAAATGATCATGGCAATTACCGCAATGATTGTCGTCTCTGAAAGAAATTGAAAAATCAGCTGTGATCGACGCGCGCCCAAAACCTTTCGGACGCCCACCTCTTTGGACCGCTGAACTGCGAGTGCCGTCGCCAGATTGATGAAATTGATACATGCCGTTACTACCAAAAAAAGGCCAATCAAGCCAAGTGCCCACAATTGACGTGGGCTCGCCATGCGCTGCGGGAAATTGCCATACTCCGATTCAAAATGAAGCAACGAAAGAGGCTGCAATGCGTATCCCATACCTTTGGCCTGACGTTCGTCAATATTTTTTTTTATGAATTCCGGAATTAGGGACAGAAAACGATCTTTCGTGAATTCATCATTAAGCAAAATGAAGGTATTGAGGCTTGTCCATGTATTGTTCCAATGGGTAACCGGCTGATCCATTTTCTTTAGCGATTTCCATGACATCAGTAGGGTGAATGGAAAATCCGTGTTTTTCGGAAAATCTCTTACAACGCCTACGATTTGAAAATGGTATTGGTTGTCCAGTCGAAGTGTTTTTCCGATGACATCGGTCGTGCCAAAATACTTTAGCGCCTGCGATTCGGCCAGAGCTACCGTAAATTCATTCTTCAACGAGGACGATATTCCGGAAATCCATGGAAAATCGAAAATCTCAAAAAACTCCGGCTCCACAAAAGCTACGCCTAGCTCCTCCTGAAAACGCAGTGGTTCTTTGGCCAACCAATTAAGGATGTGTTATGTCAACAATCCATAATGCGAAATGCGATTTCTGTAACAAACAAGCGCCGATGAAATATGCGCTCTCATTTCTCTACTCGGAGACCGATGACAACGATTTGACCTATTTTCTGATCGAACAGACGCAGGTGATTCGGCGTGCCATTCGTCATCTGCACACCTACATCGAACGCAAGACGGCGGAATTGCGCGAGGTGGAATCCCACGTGCGCGCGCTGGATCTGTTCAATCATCGGCAAGTTGAAATCTTGCGTCACGCTTTGAAACACCCCGGCCAGCGGTACACGTTCGCCAGCCATAAAAAAAGCCACCATGTGGCGTATCAGACGGCGCGCACTGACCTGCTCGATCTCGGCGCGCACGGCATGCTGGAGCAACGCAAGAAAGGCAAGCAGATGGTCTTTGTGGCGCCTGCGGATTTATCCGAGAGGTTATTGACTCTCGAAGCCACGGCCGGCGCATGAACACCGACGTATCCATCGTCGGAGATGACGCCCGCGCTTGATTCGGGGAGCCGGGCTAATTCCGAGGAGCCGCGCGAGCGGCTCAGCACGCCTGGTAGATTTCGGTGGCATGCGTTTCCCCAGCGCCGCGCTGGGCCCCGTAAACAGCATCTAAACGCCGCTTATGGCGTGTTAAATTACAAACTATTAAGAGCCATAAACG
>JANNSF010000190.1:0-2390 GCA_031402315.1 bacterium
CTCGGAACGATTCTCCCTAAAGATTTGTCGTAGACTTTATAACTGCTGTCCGGCTGAAATTCTTTAAGGTAATTCAAAGATATCCATACTTTCTTGATCGGATAGGTAAGGGATAGCTGTGCCACACGATGGTCGAACGTAGAATTCTTAAGCGTGAGCGAGGCTTTTTTTTGCGTTGGTTTTGCGGAAATAAGGTTGATAACGCCGCCAAGGGCCTGTGAACCGTAGATGCCGGAGGCTCCGCCATGATAGATTTCAACCCGTTCGATATTTTGCAGAGACACGAGACCCAGATCGGTGAGTCCACTAGCCGGATTATTCAGGGGCATACCGTCGAGTAAAACAAGAACTTGTTCCGACGTCGAGCCACGCATGGAGATGAGTTTGGCGCTGCTGGGTCCGCCGTAGTCTTTGAGTTCAATTCCGCGAGCGGTCTGCAGAATTTCCTCAAGATGGACTGCCGATTTAATTTGAATAGCGTCACGGGAAATAATATCCACAGCGACGGGGGACAAAGATTTTTGAATCTCTTCGCGCGTAGCGGTAATTACCGTTTCCCCAAAAGGATAGGTCCTGATGGTGTCTTGGGCCATCAGCGCTGTCCCCACGACAAGCGCCAATACTAAATGTCTCATAAAAAATCCTCATCGCGGGGATGAGGATTAATAAAAAATAACTGGATCTTTTTAAGTAATACCTGCCTTCCCGCGAAGGTTAGTGACTAATGTCCAGGCAGGTCTCCTGACTCTCGAGTTCCGTGTTTTTACCTTCCCGTGCATAGGCACAGTGGATTTCCAATCTCGATTACAGTTGCGGGGCAGCTCGCGAATTTCACGCGATTCCCTTTTCATCACGCGCTCGGCGTGACACCTGAACTAAAATTCCAAAGAACTGAATCAAACGTAAGAAAATTTTTGGGATTGTCAATTGAATTTTTTTCAGAAATTTATCTCGTTAGTTATGATCGCGCGAGTCATTTTGACAACCCGCGCGACTTCGTATAAGAAGCATACGGTTTAAGACGGCTATTTCTTATAATACTCAGATTCGTCAACTTTTTAAGAATTGAAAAAAATCGCTGTCATTGTAATGAAATATCTTAATGTGAGGTGTCAATCCATCATCAAAAGACTTAAAGGAGGAATTTGGAGTATGAATCAAATTGAAAATCGCGAATTTGCATCCAGAGTCGCACTCATACTGTCGATTTTTGGATTTGTGGTTCCAAATGGCGTATTCCTGTTTTATTTTTTTACGGATTTTGATGCGATGACTGCCGCGCTTGCGAATCCAATCGCCTTGGTCTTTTTCTTCGAAGCAATCATCCTCATGGCTTTTTTTGCATGGTTATTACCGATGTTTGGTATTGATCGCCCGAAACGACGGGAATTTATAGTACTCTCACTGTTCGGGAGTTTATGTTGTAGCGTCCCTTTTGTGCTCTACAAAGTTCTGAAATCGAAAGACTAAAAGTCCTACAAATCCTGCGTACAAAATGGGTTGGTTGTTACTCCCAAGATACTCATAGCCTATTTTTCGAGATTTTGCAATGCGCCCTACTAGCGTAATCCATTTCCAAAGGTGGTACGATTTTGGTTCCGTCTCCCCATTCTTATCCCATTATTCCTTTGACTTTATGCGCTCCATCCGATAAATTCACGCGCTTTAGTAAAATATCGAAAACGTACTCAATTTTTGGAGTTTAATATGGCTATCAAAGTTGGAATTAACGGATTCGGGCGTATTGGACGCCTTGTTTTTACGGCCCTCGTGGACAAAGGACTTCTTGGAAAAACGATTGATATTGCCGCCGTCGTGGACGTCAGCACGGATGCTAAATATTTTGCATACCAATTAAAATACGACTCCGTGCATGGGAAATTCAAAGGCACGATCGAAACCTCCAAAAGCAAGCCGGATTTGGCCGATGACGATATGCTGATTGTGAATGGCCATAAGATTCATTGCGTAATGGCGACCAAAGAACCTTCACAGCTGCCTTGGAAAGAATACGGTGTGGAATATGTTCTGGAATGCACAGGGCTTTTCACAGATTCAGAAAAAGCAAAAGGCCACCTTGCGGCCGGCGCTAAAAAAGTCATGATCTCGGCTCCCGGAAAAGGGGATGTGAAAACAATCGTGATGGGTGTGAATGAAAATGAGTACGACGGATCGAAGCACCATATCGTTTCGAATGCATCGTGCACGACGAATTGTCTCGCGCCAATCGTGCATGTTTTGATGAAAGAAGGCGTTGGTATCGAAAAAGGTCTCATGACAACGATTCACTCCTATACGGCAACGCAAAAAACGGTGGATGGCCCTTCCAAAAAGGACTGGCGCGGCGGTCGCGCGGCGGCGATTAATATTATTCCTTCATCCACAGGCGC
>JANNSF010000191.1:0-6924 GCA_031402315.1 bacterium
GATCTATTCGGAAGAACGCCATGCACTGGCAGAGCTAACAAAATATCAATGGATGCCCGACGGTATGCTGCTGATCTTGGATCCGAGTATACCTGTGGCCGATCGCACGTTTGAGATCTTCGATCCCAAAGATGGCAAGCGTACGCCCGCGCTCAATAAGGGCAAAGCTCAGATCAGTTTAGCATCAACGCCGGGCAAAGAGGGAACAACGTTCACGTGGCCGGATATGCTTGACGCATCTTGCAAAAAAGGTCTTTATGAATGGAACGGTGACGTTTTTGTTCTGGACTTCAATACTTCAGAGTTTATCCGCATTACAAACACTCCGGATGAGGAAAAATGTTCGCGCATTTCTCCCGATGGAAAGAATATTGCCTACGTCAGAAATAACGATCTCTACTCGTATAACATTGAAACGAAAATTGAAAAGCGTTTGACCTTTGATGGCTCAGAAACCACGCTCAATGGCACTTTATCATGGGTCTATTGGGAAGAAGTTTTTGATCGCGAGGATCTTGCCTACTGGTGGTCGCCCGACGGCACGTCGATCGCCTTTTTTCAAACCGATGAATCGCAAGTCAGCGTCATGGAGTTTCAAGACTTCCAGCCGGCTATTCCAAAAATAATCAAACAACGTTACCCTAAGACCGGTGGCATCAATCCTAGTGTAAAAGTGGGCTTAGTAGAAATCGCGACGGGGAAAATTCGCTGGATCGATCTCTCATCAAAACCTTATGAATATTTAGTTCGCGTAAAATGGCTACCTGACGGGAAACGCCTGTGCCTTCAGACGATGAACCGCTCTCAAACAAAGATCGATATGTTTTTTGCCGATGCCGCTACCGGAAAGGCTATGTGGGTAATGGAAGAAGCCGACTCCACGTCATGGGTTCGTGAGAATAACGATCTCGTGTTTCTCAAAAACAGCTTCGTCTGGTCGAGCCAGCGTGACGGATACACCCACCTGTATCGTTTTTCAATGGACGGTAAATTGATCAATCAAGTTACCCAGGGTAAGTGGTCCGTGGTCATGTCCAGCTTATACAATCCCGGCGGCATTGTCGGAATCGATGAAAAAAATGACTGGCTTTATTTCCAATCACTCGAGAAATCAAGCATAGAACGCCATCTGTATCGTATTAAGCTAAACGGAAAGAGTATGGAGCGTCTAAGCAAAGAGGACGGTGTGCACCATGCCGCCTTAAGCCCGGACGGCAAAATGTACGTTGAAAACTACTCCGATGCTAAATCCCTTCCTCGACTAACGGTTCACAAAAATGACGGGAAAGTTCTACAAATCTTGGCTTCACCGCGAGCCGAGGTTTTGAGTCAATATTCAATTCAGTATCCTGAATTTTTTACGATTCCCGCCAAAGACGGTTTTCCTTTGCCGGCTCAGATACTCAAACCGGCCAATTTCGATACGACTAAAAAATATCCTGTGATCACGTTTGTTTACGGTGGACCGAACGCGCCCAGTGTCGTTAACCAAATGTCGAGAGGTCTGTGGCTTCACAATGTCTTTGCATCGCATGGATATATCGTGCTGACTGTGGATAATCGCAGTGCGACCGGCATTTCCAAAACGCTTGAAAAAACTGTTTTGAAGCAACAAGCTTCGGATGGGGAATTATATGATCTTGTGGATGCCATACAATTCATGAAAAAGAAATCCTACGTAGATCCGGGTCGGGTGGGTATATACGGCTGGAGCGGAGGAGGAACCTTCACACTTCTGGCCATGACGCGTTCGACCGAATTCAAAGCGGGCATTTCCGGGGCACCTGTTACAAACTGGGACTACTACGATACCAAATATGCCGAAACAACCATGAAACGTCCTCAGGATAATCCCGAAGGTTATGCAAAAACCAACCTAACCACCTTGGCAAAAAATCTTCATGGACGGCTGATGTTGGTCTACGGTACCTACGATGACAATGTGCATCCGCAAAATGCGCAACATTTTTCCAATGAACTTATCAAACACGGAATTCTTTTCGACATGATGATCTATCCCATGCGCAAGCACGGATTTATTGACAAGCCCGCCATGATACATCGCGACAAAAACATGCTTCAATTTTGGGAAGAACATCTTAAGTAATGCCGCTTGCCAAATCGTCGGCCTATGTCTCCCCAAGGCGCCTGCCGGGCGGGCATTTGCAGACCATGTATCCGAGCCTTTTTCGAAAGATCACCGACGTTGAATACACGCGCGAGCGCATTGAAATCCCGGATGGTGATTTTTTAGATCTCGATTGGTCCCGCGCGACAGCCTCTCGCCGTACTCCATCGGCCGTCATAATTTCCCACGGATTGGAGGGAAGCTCCGATCGTGCCTATGTTCGTGGCATGGCGCGCGCCTTTAACGCGGCGGGCTGGGATGCCATTGGATGGAACTTTCGCGGTTGCAGCGGTGAGATGAATCGATTGCCCCACTTCTATCATAGTGGTGCAATTGACGACTTGGATTATGTCGTTCGCCATGTCCAAGCAACACATCAACGCATCGCTCTTGTCGGATTCAGCCTCGGGGGCAATCTGACATTAAAATATTTGGGAACATTTTTCGAAAAAATGCCCACTCAGGTTGTAGGCGCCGTGACTTGGTCCGTACCCGTTGACCTTGCAGCCGGCGCAAAAAAAATGGATGAACCGTCCAACCGTCTGTATATGATCCGATTTATGCGAATGCTACATAAAAAAATCGAAGCGAAATCGCGAATGTTTCCCGAAAAACTTTCCGCCGAGGGGCTTCGAAGCATTAAGACTTTTTCGGAATTTGACGGCCGCTACACGGCGCCGCTTCATGGATTTAAGAACGCCATGGATTATTGGACCAGAGCAAGTGCAAAACCGGTTCTACCAAAAATCCGCGTGCCAACATTGCTGATCAATGCGCTGAACGACCCTTTTCTTACACCGGATTGTTTCCCGACCAAGGAAGCGCATTCCAGTGAATGTTTTTTTCTGGAGACCCCATCGGAAGGCGGTCACGTTGGATTTGCGTCCTTCAATAAAATTGGCGAATATTGGTCGGAGAAACGTTCGGTAGAATTCATTCTAGAATTATGATTTTGGGAAGCTTTGAATTATGCATAAAATTATTATTGTCGATTATGATCCAACAGCTCTGGTACAGATCAGCGGCTTTGTAGAGAAGGCCGGATTCAAGCCCTTGGGTTTTCAAAAGGCCGGTCTTGCATTGGAATACTTTTTGAAGCCGGAAAGCCGTGATGTCTGTATGGTCATTACCGATGCCGTCATGCCCGGTATGGATGGTTTCTCTTTTCTGAAGGAGGCAAAAAAAGTTGCGCACGCCCAATCGCTCCCCTTCCTTTTTCTTTCCGAAGTTAACGATACGGCCGTTTTGATCAATGCCTATGAACATGGCGCGATTGATTATTTTATCAAGCCGATTAGGAAAGAAGCGCTTTTCATTGCAAAAATTAAATCCATGGCTACCGCCTTCGAAAAAACACGCGCTTCCGCCAATACCCTGATGGCCGGCCACCTGGAGGAAAAACCCTTTGCCGACATTCTTGCCCTATGCGACCAGGAGTCGCTCAATGGGTTTTTGAAAATAAGCCATCCCAAAGGAATGATTGGCACGATCACCTTTACGAAGGGATTACCGGAAACGGTTGCCATTACTGATCTCCAGGGTAAACCGCTTGAATCCGAAACGGATGCCTTCGAAAAAATGAACGAATGGTCGGAAGGCGAATTTATTGTCAGACGCGGAAATTTATAATCTGTGAGTGCACTTGTCTAACCAAATATTACTACAAAATATAGAAACAGGAGTCTTATGAAACTCTTTCTGACGCTTTACCTGCTGACCATGTGCGGTCTGCTTTCTGCACAACAGGAATCTCGTCTGCTTCGCTTTCCTGCGACGGACGGCAAACAGATTGTCTTTACCTATGCCGGTGATCTGTATTCTGTACCGATCGGCGGTGGTACGGCACGAAAAATGACGAGTCATGAGGGATATGAAATGTTCCCCCGCTTTTCGTCCGATGGCACTCAGTTGGCCTTTACCGCACAATACGACGGCAATACCGAAGTCTACGTCATGCCATCCGAAGGCGGAAGTCCTAAGCGTCTGACGTATACCGCGACTCTTGGGCGCGACGACATCTCCGACCGCATGGGTCCTAATAATATTGTCATGGCGTGGAAAAATAAATCGAATGAAATTCTTTTCCGCTCGCGCATGAAAACATTCAATGATTTTATCGGACAACTTTATTCCGTCGGGATGGACGGACAAATGGCCGCCGAACTCCCTGTGCCGCGCGGCGGATGGATGTCCTTTTCTGCAGACGACAAAAAAATGGCCTACAATCGGGTATTCCGTGAATTTCGTACGTGGAAACGCTATCGCGGCGGTATGGCCGACGATGTGTGGATCTATGATTTTGAAGCCAAGACAACCGTCAATATTACAAATAATGACGCGCAGGATATTTTCCCGATGTGGTCCGGCAATAAGATTTACTACGTTTCCGATCGCGATGGGAATAAGCGATTCAATTTATTTTCTTATGACCTGACCAGCAAAGAAACCAAACAGCTTACAACGTTTTCGGAATACGATATTAAATTCCCGTCTCTCGGTAAAGATGCCATTGTTTTTGAAAATGGCGGTTATGTCTACCGCTTTGATATTGCCACAGAAAAATCTGTGAAGGTCACTATTTCTATTCTGGATGATTTCGCTTCAGGGCGAACGGCGCTTGTCAATGTCGGAAAGAATGTAAATAACTTTGATATTTCACCCGATGGCAAACGCGCCCTTTTGGGTGCGCACGGTGATGTATTTACACTTCCTGCCAAGAATGGCATTACGCGCGACCTTACCGGCACATCCGACGTCCATGAGCGCAATTCCAAATGGTCGCCCGACGGCAAGTGGATTCTCTATATATCCGATCAATCCGGGGAGAATGAGATATGGATTGTTCCGCAAGACGGCACCGCTGCACCCTCGCAAGTTACTAAGAGCGAAGACACGACCTATTATTACCAACCGTATTGGTCGCCCGATTCTTAAAAAATCCTTTGGGCTGACAAAAAATTGCGTCTCCGCTATATCGACATCGCAACAAAGAAAGTGACGGAAGTCGAACAGGCGCTGGCATGGGAATTTGAAGATTATCGTTGGAGCCCGGACAGTAAGTGGATCACGTATATGAAATCCGAAGTTGAAGGTATGAACCGAATCTATTTGTATTCTCTCGAACTGAAGAAATCCTATCCGGTTACAGACAGTTGGTACTCGTCCGCCAATCCGGCTTTTAGCAACGACGGAAAATATCTTTTGTTTTCATCCGACCGTGATTTTAGCCCCATTTACAGCCACACGGAGTGGAATCATGCCTATCAGGATATGTCACGCGTCTATGTCATCACGTTATCAAAAGACACGGATTCACCATTCAAACTGAAGAATGACGAAGTCGAAATCAAAAAAGAAACCGATAAAAAAGATGATCCTGCGAAACCTGCCGAAAAGAAGGTACAGGATACGAAGATCGACATAGAAGGAATTCAATATCGCATCATTGCACTGCCGATCAGTGCATCGAATTATTACAGTATCACGGGCGTTGAAGACAAGGTCTATTACAATCGCAAAGGAAGTAAGGATGAAAAGGCGATGTTCTTTGTGTACGATCTCAAGGAAGCGAAGGAAACTGAACTCGGCCAGATGGATGGATACGAAATTTCGTTTGACACCAAAAAAATGATTGTGGGTTCTTCCGGGAGCTATGCAATTATCGATTTGCCAAAAGACAAGATTGACATGAAAATTAAACTCGATTTATCCGGCATGGAGATGAAAATCGACTATCGTAAAGAGTGGCGTCAGATTTATAACGAATGCTGGCGGCACATGCGCGACTTTCTTTACGATCCGGGTTTGCACGGCGTTGACTGGGAAGGCGTTCGTAAAAAATACACACCGCTTGTGGAATACGTAAATCACCGCAATGATCTCACCTATGTGATCGGTGAAATGATCTCCGAACTCAACATTGGTCATGCGTACGTTGGCGGCGGCGAACGCAAGCAGGCGAAACGCCTTACGATGGGACTTTTGGGCGCCGAAGTCGAACGCGATGCCGTAACAAAGTATTACAAGATCACACGTATCCTGAAGGGTGAGAATTTCCGAAAAGATGTACGTTCGCCTTTCACAGAAATCGGAGTGAATGTCAATGTGGGCGACTACATCATCGCGGTGAATGGCAAGCCGACCAGCGGCGTCAATAATCTTTTTGAACTATTTGTCAATACGGCGGACAAGCAGGTCAATCTGAAAATCAATTCTAAGCCGTCCGATTTGGGTGCGCGCGATGTCTCTATCATGCCGGTATCCGACGAGTCCGATCTCTATTACTACAATTGGGTTCAGACCAATATCGATAAAGTCGGTAAGAGCACCGATGCAAAGGTCGGATATATTCACGTTCCCAATATGGGCGTCGAGGGTCTCAATGAATTTGTAAAATACTTCTATCCTCAGCTGAGTAAGAAAGCGCTCATCGTCGACGTGCGCGGCAATGGCGGCGGCAATGTATCGCCAATGCTCATCGAACGCCTTCGCAGAGAAATTGCCATGATCGATGCGCCACGCAATGCGGTCACCCGCTCGGACCCCGCGGAAATGATTCTTGGCCCGATGGTCTGTCTGATCAATGAGTACTCTGTATCGGACGGAGATCTTTTCCCGTATCGTTTCCGGAAAATGAAGCTTGGCAAACTGATCGGCAAACGCACTTGGGGCGGTGTCGTTGGAATTCGAGGCTCTCTGCCACTCGTGGACGGCGGCTACCTCATGAGGCCGGAATTCGCATCCTATGACACCGAAGGCAAGGAATGGATAATCGAAGGCCACGGTGTTGATCCGGA
>JANNSF010000192.1:0-11172 GCA_031402315.1 bacterium
CTTTGAGCATGACGCCAGCACCACGGCTCACCAGGCTTCGTGCGTTGTACTCCTGATGATTATCCGCCGCATAAGGATAAGGGGCGAGTATGGAGGGTAAACCCATCCGCGTTATTTCCGACAGGGTCATGGCGCCCGCCCGGCAAAAAACTAGGTCGGCGCAGGAATAAGCCGCCGTCATATTTTCAATAAAGGGCAACACTTTAATGTGTGCGCAATTTTTCATTTTAGATTCGATCGCTTCAAAGTTATTCTTTCCAGTTTGCCATAGAATTTCCAAATCGTTCAATTCACCCGCAAATTCAACAAGGGCTTCATTCATGGCTCGCGCACCGAGACTGCCTCCAATAACGAGAAGTGTATTCTTGTCCGGATTCAGCCCAAAACATTCACAAGCTTTTCTCTTGTCCATTCGAGAGAGCCCTTTTCGCAAAGGATTTCCACTCACGAGGATTTTTTCCGATGCTCTGAAAAAACTCACGGCGTCATCGTACGTCACATGGATTTGATCAGCCCAAGATTGCAGTAGAAGACTTGTCCTTCCGGGCCGACTATTTTGTTCCTGAATCAATGTTTTCTTTCCGAACAACTTTCCCAACAAAACGATTGGTCCCGTCACATAGCCTCCGCAACCGATTACGGCACGCGGCCTAAACGACATCAACACCCACAGCGACTCCATCATGCCGAAGAACACAATTAGGGGTAATATTAAATTACCCACGACATCCAAAAACGCCCAACTGCGAATGAGGCCACGCATCGTAATTGTTTTTAGCCTAAATCCTGCCGCGGGAATCACCCTCTGCTCGAGCCCGCGTTTTGTCCCGACAAATAGAATTTCAGCATCGTTCCATCGTTCCCGAATTTCTTCGCCGAGCGCAAGCGCCGGAAAAACATGGCCGCCTGTCCCGCCCGCCGCTATTAGTATTCGATAGCTCATTTCAAATCCGATAAGTCCATGCCCACTATGCTGCCTCGGCGTGACTTATTCTCTTCCTGTTTTTTAAGGACGTCCGGCAATTCCTGACGATCTTCCACATTGAAATTTTCTGTAAAATTTTTCATGGCGAATTCGGGTGAAGTTTCTCTCAAAGCAAGTTCTTTAGGAACTGTTTGGGCTGAGATATTGAGGAGTACGCCCACCGCGAAACACGTGAAAAGAGTGGAGGTTCCTCCGTAGCTAATGAATGGCATCGGAAGTCCGGTCGTTGGAAAAAGGCCTGTAGCTACGGCCGCATTGACCAGCGCGTACATGACGATACTGACAATAATTCCGACGGCCAAATAAAAGCCGTACATGTCCGGTGATGTGCGCGCAATCTTAATGGCTCGAAACAGAAAAATCATAAACAGGGCTAGAACTGCAAACGCGCCTAAAAACCCGAGCTCCTCGCCTATAATGGAATAGATAAAATCCGTAAACGGCTCCGGTAAGAATAAAAATTTTTGTTTGCCCTGACCGACGCCGACGCCCGCCAGGCCACCATTGGCGAAACTGATAAGGGACTGCTTTATTTGATACGTTGCGCTAAGCGACTCATCGGAAGGATTAAGGAAGGCCATGACACGCGCACGGCTGTGAGCACTGGACAACATCAGGCCAATGCCGAGAGGAATCGCTCCGGCCATCAGCATTCCAAAATGCTTCATTTCCATACCGCCAACAAAGAGCATGGCGAAGACGATCATCATAAGGACCATGGCCGTTGAAAAATTGGGCTGCAGGACAATCATGAAGCACACAAAGCCGGCAATCATTAAGGGCGGCAGTAGCCCGTTTTGAAAATCCTTGATTCGATCTCCTTTACCGTCAAGATATCCGGCGATATAGAATACGAGGGCCATCTTGGCAAGCTCGGATGGCTGTATTCCGAAACCACCAATTTGCAGCCAGCGCGCGGCGCCTTTGAGTTTGCCCAACGCGAGAACTATGATCAGCAGGATGACGGCGACCAAAACCATTTTCATCGTGTGTTTTTTATAGAGGTGGTAATCGTATTTTGCGGCGATGGCCAATACAATAAAGCCCAACATGGCGCGCGCAATCTGATTCACCAAAAAATGGGAACTGCTTCCAAATTTTTGTTCCGCTATGACATTGCTAGCACTATAAACCATTACGATGCCGAGCGTGAGCAGAGTCAACACGACCAACAACAAAGGTTTGTCCATCGTGTGTTTTTCAATTTTCATATTCTTGCCACACAATCTTTGAATGCTTTTCCTCGTTCTTCATAGTTATGGAACATGTCGTAACTCGAACAGGCGGGCGACAGGAGCACCACATCTCCCGATTGCGACTTATTTCTTGCCTTTAAAACTGCATCCTCCATGGTTTTTGCCCGAATTGTTAATTGTCCTTTTCCGAGGTCCTGCTCGATCAATTCGGTGGCTTCGCCGATCAATATCACAGCTTTCACTCGCGTCCGGACGGCGTCGGCGAGCGGCGAATAGGACGAACCTTTATGCTTTCCGCCGGCGATCCATATGATGCCTTTTGGAAAACTTTCTAATGCCACTTTTGCCGAATCCACGTTGGTCGCTTTCGAATCGTTATAAAATCGAACGCCCTGCACTTCACGAACAAACTCAAGCCGATGCTCCACCCCTTTAAAGTTTTTGAGAGAGTCCCGTATAATGTCTGGGTCTATCCCCGCAACTCTTGTCGCAAGCGTTGTTGCCATGGCGTTGTACAGATTATGTTTTCCCGGAATACCAACCGCTTGAGCCTCCAGGATATTTTCCCGATGTCTCCCGTAGCGGTAGGTCAGTATTCCGTTTTCAATAAAGGCACCAACCTCGGGCGTTTTGTCCATACTGAATTCGTATTTTTGGGCTCGTGAATTTCTCACCATTTCCGTTAGCGTTTCGTCGTCACGATTATAGATCAAAATATCCTCGTGTGTTTGATTCATGATCATTCTCATTTTCGCGCCATAGTATTCGTTTACCGTAGAATAGCGATCCATATGATCCGGTGACAAATTCGTCATCACGGCAATGTTCGGATGAAATTGTTCAAGCCCTTCCGCTTGAAAACTACTTACCTCCAATACCGAAATCGTTTCTTCCGTCGATTTTTCGACAACGTCTGAGAGCGGCGTCCCGATATTGCCGGCGACAATCGTCGGCCGCATGGACGCACTGCAAATCGCGCCAATCCAGGCTGTTGTCGTGGTCTTTCCATTACTCCCGGTGATAGAAACCACGGCTCCTTTCATGTATCGGGCTGCAATTTCAATCTCGCTGTAGACCTGAACGTGCGTCGAGAGTTTTTTCAGAATTGAAATATTGGCCGGAACCCCTGGGCTCACAACCGCATAGTCGCATTCCAGGCTGCGATCGGTATGGGCGCCAAATTCAAATTCTATGCCTTCGTTTTGTAAAAGAACTTTTTCGGAAGATTTTGTTTCTTCCGAAGCCGAATCGCTGACAAATACTATCTCACCTTTCCGCCTGAGAAGGCGCGCGACGGCAATTCCGCTTTTGGCCGCCCCGATTACCGTAACACGAGCCATCTATCTTACCTTAAAAGTCGTAAGGGTAAGAAGGGCGCATAAAATCGCCATGATCCAAAAGCGCGTAACCACTTTGGTTTCATGCCATCCTTTTAATTCATAATGATGATGAAGTGGCGCCATAAGAAAAATGCGCTTTCCTTCACCGTATTTCTTCTTCGTATATTTGAAATACATTACTTGTATTACGACGGATAGGTTTTCTGCAACAAAGACGCCTCCGACAATGGGCAGGAGCAATTCTTTTTTTATCAAAATGGCCAGCGTCCCTAAGGCGGCTCCCAGTGCCAGAGCGCCGGTATCGCCCATAAAAACTTGCGCGGGAAATGAATTGTACCATAAAAAACCGAGCCCGGCGCCAAGTAACGCGGTGCAAAATATGGTTAATTCACTACTTTGTGGGATATAAACAATATTCAAGTAATCGCTAAAATTTGAATTGCCGGTGACATAGCACATCAGCGCAAAAGCCACCGCGGCAATCGAAACCACGCCAATGGCCAGCCCGTCAAGCCCATCCGTAAGATTAACCGCATTCGACATGGCGGTCATGATAAATACTACCATTGGGATATAGGCGTAGCCAAAATCAAAATTCAAATTCTTAACAAAAGGAATGGTTGTAATCGTGGCAAAACGCTCAAACTCGGGCGAGAAATAGACCACCGAACCGACCACAAGCCCAAGTCCAATTTGGCCAATTGTTTTGTAACGGGCGATCAAGCCCTTCTTCATTTTCTTAATTGCCTTAAGGTAGTCATCGATAAAGCCAACAACCCCCATCCAGACTGTGGCCAGAAGGATCAAAAGAATGTAGGTATTGGAAAGATCTGCCCACAATACGGTAGGAATGATTATCGACGCAAGGATGATGAGCCCGCCCATCGTGGGGGTACCGGATTTCGAAAGATGCGATTTTGGCCCGTCGTCGCGAATCTCTTCGCCGATCTGCAATTCGCGCAATTTGCGAATAATGTAGGGCCCGACAAACAAGCTGATCACAAGAGCGGTCACCGCGGCCATCGCGGCGCGGAAGGTGATATACCTAAATAGGTTTGACCCCGCAAATCGGTTGTCCGACAAAACATGAAACAAGTAGTAGAACACACTCTCTCCCGATTCGCCATGATTCCTTCCTTAGGAAAAAGGCGAACTTTATATTTATCAACTTAGTTCTTCGACCAGATCTTCCATCTTCATACCGCGTGAACCTTTGATTAATAACGCATCTCCGTCTTTGACAAAATCTTTAACGGCGGATTTCAACGAGTTCTTATCTTCAAAGTGAAACGTGTTGCCCATACCCTGAGCGCCTTGGTACGCTACGCGCATAGCCTGACCATAAAAGAACCCGGCGTTCATGTTCTTATTCTTAACGTGAAGTCCAATTTGATGATGGGCGGCTTCGCTTGCGTTCCCCAATTCCAGCATGTCACCGAGTACAACGATTTTTCTTGATTTGACATTCATTTGAGCCAAGGTATCAATAGCGGACCGTGTCGAATCCGGATTGGCGTTGTACGTATCATCCAAAATCGTCAGTCCTTTGGCGCCAAAGATTCGCATCCGGCCACCAGTGGTAGTGCAAGATTCTAACGCCTCACGGATTGCCTCCGACGCAACGCCCATGGAATGACCAACTGCAATGGCGGCTATGGCGTTGTATATTTGATGTACCCCCGGAACCGCCAACTGGACCTGCAAATTTCCATCGCCCGGGAGATCGACGCTCATGGCGACGCAGCCGAGCTCATTCGTTCCAAGCAGTTTTGCTTTATAATGGGCATCCGCATTCACCGCAAAAGTAACGGCGCCCTTTTTCTTTTCCGAAAAACTTTTGAGATAAGAATCGTCAAGATTTATGTATCGGACTCCGTCTTCCTCCAGTGTTTTAAACAGGGCGCTTTTGGTTCGCGCAACTTCTTCGATGGAACCCAGTTTTTCTAAATGACCCTCTCCAATATTGGTGATCACGCCGCTATTAGGTGAGGCGATCTCACAAAGCCTTGCGATATCACCGGGACGATCGGCGCCCATCTCAACAATAGCCATCATGGTATCCTCTTCGATTCGAAGGAGCGTCAGAGGCACGCCTATTTCATTATTGAGATTTCCTTCCGTTGCAAGGACGTCGTACGTTGTTGCCAAAATACGGTGAATCATTTCCTTCGTTGTTGTTTTCCCGCTCGTCCCCGTTATGCCGATAACCGAGGCCTCTTTCTTTCGGCGATGATTTTTTGCGAAGAGCTGAAGTGCTTGAAGTGTATCGTCGACGACCACAACGCTGAGATTCTTATCCAATTGCCTTTCATACCATGATTTATCAACGACTCGCAGACCGGCCGTTACATTTTTTACAAATTCATGCCCGTCAAAATGTTCACCCTTGAGCGCAAAAAAAATGTCCGAAGATTTTGCCGTGCGGCTATCCGTCGATACACCGCCGGCAAACCAATCCGCCGGCGTATTGACCACGTGGCCGATTTTAGATATTTCTTTGAGCGTAAATTTTGGCATGAACGGAACTAAGTTTTCTAAGGTTTGTTTTTTGGAAAAAGTTTGGTATTCGTTTTATCAAAATAATCTTTGGAGTGAATATCTAACTTGTCAGGGTTGTTGCGAATTTCATCAAGCAGTGTATTGTCGACAAAACGCTTGGGTTCGAATTCTTCTTTGGCTTCGTGATGATTAAATCCAAGTTCGTTTTTTTTCTTTAGCGATTCCATAAAACACCTTTCCTTTGGAAATAATACTTACATGTCCGGACGGCACTGGATCAGACAGACCGCACCGTTCTTTAATATCGATCCGGCTTGCGGCATTTGACTCACCACATAGCCACTTCCTTTTATTTTTACTTCAACCCCCGCTTCGTAGAGTTTATTCATAGCCATTCGGGCCGAGAGTCCGCGCACATCAGGAATGCGCTTCCCCGGTGTATCCGCGGTATCCGACGACATCGAATTGCCTCGTTTTAGATACACGATATTTTGTTTTAGAGCGCCGTCGTACGCCATCTGCTGCCCCACGACCATGTCCCCCGCACCATTCCACTTGAAGGGAATGCCGGATTTTTGAAGAATGCTTTGCGCGGCTTCCGCCGTTAGATATTGAACGTCCGGAATATCGCTGCCGGCAGTCGTATCGTGATCAATTTGCGCCATTACGCGATTTATGCCCTTGGCAAAATCGTCGGATGAATTAATTATTTTTTCGATTATTTGACGCGCGGCAACCGCGGCGGAAGCTTCACCCCAAATGCTTTTTCTTGGTCGATCAAAAATAACAAGAAAGGTCAATTGCGGATTCTGAACGGGGAAAAATCCGGCGAACGAAGCAATGAACGAATCTTTTGAATATTTTCCGGTCTTGGTATCAATACGCTGCGCGGTACCCGTCTTGCCGGCAATTTCGATGCCTTCGATTTTTACGCGGTGACCGGTTCCGATCTCTACCACTTCGCGGAGCATTTTTCCGGCACGCGTCATTGTTTCACGCGAAGCCACCGTACGCACGCTTTCCGCGTCCTTTTCCGAAAGCGTACCGTTCGAATCCGTAATTGCGCGAATGATATAGGGTTTATACAAGGTCCCGCCGTTCGCAATCGCCGAGTAGGCGCATGCCATTTGAAGCGCCGTGACCCCAATTTCTTGTCCGATCGAAATCATCGGAAGCGACAAACCGGACCAACTGGAAGGATGGGCCAATTCGCCTCGCGTTTCACCGTCCATGTCAATGCCTGTTTCATTTCCAAATCCAAACGCGCGGACGTATTGGTACATCTTTTCGGAGCCAACCTTTTCGGTCGTTTTGATAATTCCAATATTGCTGGATTTTTGAACGACTTCGGAAAATGTCATCATGCCATGCTTGCGTGAGTCGTGAATCGTTTGTCCGTAGATTTTCATCTTACCGTTTTCGCAAAATATTTTATCCTCGGGCTCGCGCAATTTTTCTTCAAGCGCCGCGACCGCCGAAAACGCTTTGAAGGTTGATCCCGGTTCAAACAAATCACTGATGGCGCGATTCCGTGCCAGATCCGGATCGAAAGCCTTGACATCATTGGGATCAAAGCCCGGAAAATTGACCATGGCCAGAAGTTCACCGGTCTGAGGATTCATAATAATGGCCAGTGCATTTTCTGCGTCGTATTCCTTGACTGATTTTTCTAAAACCTGATACGCCATGGATTGGTAATTGGCATCAATCGTCAGGATGACGTCTTTTCCGTTTTTGGAACTTTGATGAGGATAGTCCGGATTTGGTGAAAGCCGGCCTTTCGCGTCAGACTGAAGAATTGCCCAGCCATTCTTTCCCCCCAGCGTCTCCTCCTGATCAAGTTCAATGCCCGCGGAGCCGCGATTGTCGATATTGGTCATTCCTAGAACCGAGGCCAGAGCTTTGCCGTACGGATAATTTCGACGAAGCGCCTGCATTTTTATGAGGCCCTTTACGGAGTCATTTATTTTTGAGGCGTCGGCTTCACCGATGCGCTTCTCAAGCCAAATAAAGGCACCCGGTTTGGATAGGAGTTTACGGTATTCGCTACGCGATTTTTTAAACACGCGCGCAAAATTTTCCGCGACTTTGTCTTTTTCAGACTCGGGCATATAGCTGGGATCCGCGGCAAAAGAATAGTTAATCAAGTTCACCGCGATCTTATTCATGTTGCGATCGTAGATCACTCCACGTTCGGCATCGAGTGTAACGCGCCGTTCGTATTGACGCTTGGCCATGGCCGCGTATTCATCACCGGCTATCACCTGAATCGAGAATAGTTTAATCGTGAGTAGGACGGTCCAAATAACAAGGAAGAGAGCCAGTGTTCTCAAGCGCGTAATGCGCTTTGCGACGGCCGGATGAATCCTGTCGGTATCTTTGGATTTTTCTATTTTTTTTTCTTCACGCATGGATCATGTCTTATCTTTTGATCTTTACCGCTTCGGCTGAAGGATTTTGTCTTCTAAAAAGATCACGCCAGGTTTTTCAGTGGAAGGAACCATTTTTAGCTGTTCTTTGGCAATTTTCTGGATGCGTTCAAATCCGGACATGCGGGTAATCTCCGTTTGAATCGCTTCGTTTGCTTTTTCAATTTCGAGCCGCTGATCTTTCATTCTCTCAATCTCGGTTAGTCCCTGGCGGACATTGGACGTCTCCCAGATCCAGACAATCATAAGAGCGGCCGCCATCATAAATCCTAAAAACATCTTTAGAGGAGTGATGCCCTTTTGGGGTTCTTCCTTTTGAGGCATTCGTTTGGGAACTTCGTTCTTCACCGGTATGCGTGCTTCCGCGGGAGTTTGCGCGTACTTTTGATAGGGACTCTGAAGAGTCTTTTTCTTTTCAGCGACATCCATACCGGTTATATTTCCATAAAATCCACTCATAGTTTAAACTCTTTCCGCTACACGCAGTTTTGCGCTTCGAGCACGCGGATTTTGATTGATCTCGTCCTCGGAGGCTTCGATCGGTTTTTTCGTAATTCTCTTCAGTCGGGGCGCCTTCGGTGTCCTCATGTCAATATTCTCATCGTAAATTCCGTCGGTCTCTTCATAGCGAAAAAAATCCTTCACGATACGATCTTCAAGGGAGTGATAGGCCATGATCACGATTCGTCCACCGCTATTCATTTTTTCAACCGCTTGTTCCAGCGTCCCTTTTAAATTGTTCAATTCATCGTTCACTTCGATCCGCAAGGCTTGAAAAATCCTCGACAACGATTTGCGAGCGTGCCGTTCAGGAATTACAGATTCAACGAGATTCGCCAGCGTAACGGTTGTTTCAATGGGTTGCCGTGTTCTCTCCTGACAAATCAATTTTGCGATCCTTCTTGAATTTTTTTCCTCGCCATATTCCCAAAAAATTCGTGCGAGTTCTTTTTCCGGATACTCATTTATAATCTTGCCGGCCGTTCGGTCTCCGTGATCGTACATTCGCATCGAAAGCGGTGCATCCGTACGATAACTGAAGCCCTTGGTCGAGCGGTCCAATTGAAACGACGAAACGCCCAGGTCCAACAGCAACCCATCTATTTTCGGAATACCAAGCCGTTCCAGAATCACCGTGAGATGGCAAAAATTATCATGCACCAAAATGGATCGTTCGCCAAATCGCGAAAGTCTTTGTCCCGCAAACCGTATTGCGTCGGAATCCGCATCCGTACTGATCACGAAACATCCGGCTTCCAGTATTTTTTCAGAATGGCCGCCGCCGCCCAGGGTGCCGTCGACATAGATGCCCTCGGGCCGCACTTGCAAAAAATCAATACACGATTGTAAAAGAACAGGGGTATGATACGTTTCGCTCACGTCAGAATTTCACAAGTTGATCCGCCGTTTTTTCAAGGTCAAATCCGGCATGCGCTTCTTCATACGATTTTGGATTCCACGCCTCAACCCAATTCAGCATTCCGATAATGGCGATTTCTTTTTCGATTTTTGCAAAATCCAAAAGGGTTTGAGGAATAATCACGCGTCCTTGCTTGTCGATTTCACATTCATGCGCATAGCCCGAGATGAAACGGATCAGCTTTCGCGCGTTGGCATCCATGACTGAAAGTTTTCTTAGTTGATCTTCGAGTTTAATCCACTCTGAAAACGGATAGATGTAGATGCACGCTTCGTAACCGCGGGTTAGCACCACCGTTTCTTTGTCCTCCGGAACAAAACCGGCCCTCATCCTTGACGGAAGGTTGAACCGATTTTTCGGATCTAAAATGTGTTGATAAGTGCCTTTAAAAGATGCCATTACATTTCAATTGTCTATTCAATAAAAATCCGTAATTATATAGGGCAAAACAGGTCGTTAAATCCAATTTAACCCACTTTAACCCACTTTCTTTAAAATCATGGATTTAGAATTCAAAGTCAAGTTGTTTTTTCAATAATTTAGCTAATTCCGGAGGGGATTTATCTGATTTAGAATTGTGATTTCTGCGAACCGCAGTTTATCCAACGGAATTCCATGGTGAAGACAGCGATCTCCGTTTTCACACTTTCTTCTAAAACTGAATATTGATTGAAGGCAACAGGTTCTAATTGGAAAAGCAAAAATCACTATAAACACTTGTTATTACAGCGATTAACTTCCATCAAACTTTTGAAAATAATTCTTGCATTTTCGATTGTCTTCGCTTATCTTCGCGAAGTTGTAAGTAACCCTAAACACCTGAAAAAATAAAAATTTTCGGTAAAGAACTTGGTGTTGGAACTTTATCGAGACAAAAAGGAGATACCCATGTTGAAGAGAATCGTTCTCGGAGCTGCTATTGCGGCGTTTTCGTTAGTTGGTTGCGGCGGCCCGCCGAAAGAAGCTATTGATGCGGCTACCAAAGCTATGCAAGCAGCAACGACGGCAGAAGCTGGCGTTTATGCCGCGGATGCTTTCAAAGCTGGTAATGATGCGATGGCTAAAGGTGCTGAAGCCGTAAAGAAATCCGATTGGGATGGCGCTAAGAAAGCCTATATGGAAGCCGGCAAACAATTCGGCGAAGCGGCTAAAGCTGCTCCTGCTGCTAAAGAAGCTGCGATGAAAGATGCTGCTGCCGCTATGGAAGCTGCGACCAAAGCTATGGACGCGACCATGAAAGACAAAATGGTTATGGCTGCGATGAAGGTCAAAGGCAATAAATTGGCTGATATGCAAAAAGCCG
>JANNSF010000193.1:0-3072 GCA_031402315.1 bacterium
CCTTGACCGCCCGCAAACCCTGAACCAGTCCTTGTGCGCCCGGAATCGTAGTAATCATGGGCAATTTGAACATCATCGCCGATTCTCCGATATAACGTTCGTCCATTTTTGCAGCCTTACCGGTGGGCGTATTGATCACAATCTGGATCTCTTTGTTTTTAATCCGATCCAGAACGTTCGGACGGCCTTCGTGAATTTTTTGCACCGCTCTAACTTCGATCCCATTTTCTTGTAAGGTCTTGAGTGTTCCGGAGGTGGCGTAGATCGTAAATCCAAGTTCCGTGAGGTCTTTGGCAATTGGTATGATCTTGGACTTATCGCGGTCGTTTACGGTAATAAAGACACCACCGCTGGTTGGCATATTCATGCCGGCCGCAAGGTGTGCTTTGGCCAGAGCTTTAGGAAATGTGTCGTCAATCCCCATCACTTCACCGGTCGAGCGCATTTCCGGACTGAGGTACATTCGAATGCCCGGAAATTTCGAAAATGGAAATACCGGATCTTTCACGGAGGTATAGGGCGGGATAATTTCTTTATCCAATCCTAGTTCTTTTATTTTTCGCCCGGACATAATTTTAGCCGCAAGTTTCGCAAGGGGCTTTCCGATTGCTTTACTTACAAATGGAACCGTACGTGATGCTCTGGGATTGACTTCCAAAACAAATACGCTGTTATTCTGAACGGCGTATTGAATATTGATGAGACCGATGACGTTCAATTCCTTGGCCAGTTTGACGGTCGATTCTCTCATCTCTTTCAATACTTCCGGCGATGCGGCGTACGGCGGAAGCACACAGGAGCTGTCTCCGGAGTGAATCCCCGCCTCTTCGATATGTTGCATGACACCGCCGATAAAAACGTCCGTGCCGTCCGAAAGTGCGTCCACGTCAAACTCCATCGCGTCGAGCAGAAATTTATCCACAAGAATCGGATGTTCAGGGGAAACGTGAATCGCACGCGCCATATAATTTTCGAGCGACGGCTCGTCGTAAACAATCTCCATGGCCCGACCACCGAGCACATACGAGGGACGAACAAGAACCGGATATCCGATCTTATTTGCAATTTCCCGCGATTCCTCAAACGATGTCGCTGTGCCGTATTCCGGGCATTGGATTTTCAATTTTTCCAGCATGGCGCCAAATTTTTTGCGGTCTTCCGCGATATCAATATTCTCAGGCGACGTTCCCAAGATTTTTACGCCGGCCTTCATAAGCGGGATTGCAAGCTTCAGCGGCGTTTGCCCGCCGAATTGAACAATGACGCCTTCGGGGTTTTCCGATTCGATAATATTCATCACGTCTTCAAACGTGAGCGGTTCAAAATACAAACGGTCGGAAGTATCGTAATCTGTCGAAACCGTTTCCGGATTACAATTAATCATGATAACCTCGTAACCCTCTTCCTGCAGGGCATAGACGCCGTGCACACAGCAGTAGTCAAATTCGATCCCCTGCCCGATACGATTGGGGCCACCGCCCAGAATAACAATTTTCTTTTTGTCGGAACTCGCATTCTCGGTTTCAGATTCGTATGTGGAATAAAAATACGGTGTCTCCGATTCAAATTCGGCCGCGCACGTATCGACGGTTTTGTACACAGGGATAACGCCCAGTTTCTTGCGAAAAGCACGAATTTCCAGTTCCGTTGACTTCCAGATAAACGCGAGTTGCCGGTCTGAAAAACCCATTTGCTTCGCGCGCAAAAGCATTTCTTTCGTAATTTTTTCGAGACCCATTATTTTTCCAACAACCGTTCAACAAATTTAGTATCAATATCTCCGCTGACAAAATTGGGATTGCGCATCATCTGTTTTTGAAAAGGTATCGTTGTCTTAATGCCTTCAACAATCATTTCGTCCAACGCGCCCACCATTTTTTCAATTGCTTCGGCGCGATCTTCCCCGTGCACTATAAGTTTTGCAATCATAGAATCGTAATGCGACGGAATTTGATACTCTGCGTACGCGTGCGAGTCCACACGAATCCCGTAACCGCTGGGAATATGAAACGCATGAATTTTTCCCGCCGAAGGACGAAATCCATGATCCGGATCTTCCGCATTAATGCGGCACTCGATCGCATGGCCTTTCGGTTTAAAATTCGATTGTTTAAAAGGCAGTTTTTCACCAAACGCCACTCGAATTTGCCACTTGACCAAGTCAATACCGTACACCATCTCGGTCACGCAATGCTCGACCTGAATGCGCGTATTCATTTCCATAAAGTAAAAATCATTATTCTTATCGAGCAAAAATTCGATGGTACCTACGCTTTCGTATTCCACGCTCTTCGCGCCGGCCACCGCAGCCATACCCATTTTATCACGCATCGCGGCGTCAATGGCCGGGGACGGCGATTCTTCGATCAATTTTTGCTGGCGGCGCTGCATAGAGCAATCGCGTTCGCCAATGTGAAATATGTTGCCATGCTGATCGCCAATAAGCTGAATTTCGATATGACGAGGTTTTTCGATAAACTTTTCGATATACACTTCCGGATTTCCAAACGCCGTTTGCGCTTCGGCCCGTGCGGTATTAAATGCGTTTTCAAATTCCGATTCCTCGCGCACGATACGCATGCCACGTCCGCCGCCGCCCGCCGTTGCTTTGATAATCACCGGAAGACCCGCGTCTTTCATAATTTCCAGACCATGCTTCAGATCCTTCACGAGCCCATCGCTGCCCGGCACGACCGGCACACCGGCCTTTTTCATCGTTTCTTTGGCAACCGCTTTATCGCCCATTTTTTGTATCATTGTTGACTTAGGGCCGATAAATTTGATACCGACCGATTCGCATATCTCGGCGAACTTGATGTTTTCCGACAAAAATCCATAGCCCGGATGAATGGCTTCCGCCCCGGTTATTTCCGCCGCGCTCATGATTTGCGGAATATGGAGATAACTCTTGGCGCTTGGCGGAGGCCCTATACAAACCGCCTCGTCGGCAAAGCGCACATGGAGAGAATTGGCGTCCGCTTCGGAATAGACCGCGACGGTTTTTATCCCCATTTCACGACACGCACGAATGATTCGAAGCGCAATTTCACCGCGATTGGCAATCAGAATTTT
>JANNSF010000194.1:0-6991 GCA_031402315.1 bacterium
ATGGTGAAGGTGGTTGTCAATGGGAATCAAAAACTACTTTCGATTAAGATCGAACGAGAAGCCGTAAATCCCGAAGATATCAGCATGCTCGAGGATATGGTGCTTTCCGCGGTCAGGCAGGCGATGTCCAAAGCGGAAGAAGTCTCAAATGCCGAGTATCAGAAAATTTCAGGAGGGTTATTTCCGGGAATGAAATCAAAATAATGCAGTATACGTCTGAGACATTGGAGCGGGTCATAAAAGAATTTACAAAACTTCCGAGCATTGGCCGTAAAACCGCGCAACGGCTTGCGTTTCACCTGCTCAAGCTTCCTAAAGAAGAGGCGGCATCTCTGTCGCAGGCAATATTGGATCTCAAGGAAAAAATCATCCGTTGTTCCGTTTGTTATAATATTACGGAAAAAGATCCGTGTTCAATTTGCCAAAATGCAAAGAGGGATCGCGGCGTGCTGTGCGTCGTGGAAGAAGCGAATGATGTTCTGGCCATCGAGAGAACCGATATGTTTCGCGGACTGTATCATGTATTGGGAGGCCTCCTCAATCCTCTTGACGGTGTTGGGCCAAACGATTTGAATATTCAAGCGCTAAGGGAAAGAATGGCGGGTCTACGTGAGCTGATATTGGCCATAAATCCAACGGTCACGGGCGACGCCACGGTGATGTTTCTTGTGGATCATTTTAAAGATACGCCCGTGAAGATTACACGTATTGCGCGGGGTATCCCGATAGGAAGCGACCTGGAATTTGCCGACATGACGACTCTGACAAGGGCAATGGAAGGGCGCGTTGCGGTTCAAACTCAAACAATTATGGAGACTCAATGATATCTAAGGACTATTACGATATAGTCGTAGTCGGTGCAGGCCCGGCGGGCAGTACGACCGCCCGTTTCGCCGCACAAAATGGAGCAAAAGTGTTGTTATTGGAGAAGGATCGCGAAGTTGGCGTTCCGGTGCGTTGTGCAGAGGGCGTGAGTGCGGCCGGCATCCGCCGTGTACTTGGAAAAGTCGAGCCGCATTGGATTGGATCCACAATTACGGGATTTAGACTCGTCGCGCCCAATGGAACCGCGGTGGAGGCGCGATGGGGCGACTGTGGGTATTGCCTGGATCGTCGGGTGTTCGATTATGAATTGGCGAATATGGCGGCGGCGGAGGGTACCGAAGTGGTAACAAAAGCCTATGCGACCGGACTAATGAAAGACGACAGCGGTCATGTAGTCGGTGTTCGCGTAAAACACATGGGAATTGAATCGGATATTCGGGCAGGCGTTGTAGTAGGCGCGGATGGCGTTGAAACCAGAGTAGGCCGATGGGCAGGAATTAATTCATTCACCAAAATGCGGGACATGGAGTCATGCGCGCAATTTACCATAGCCAATCTGGACGTCGCCCAAGATACCTGCGATTTTATTTTTTCGACGGTCAAAGTTCCGGGTGGATACATTTGGATTTTTCCCAAGGGTAATCGTACGGCCAATGTTGGTATTGGTATTTCCGGTGAGCATGCAGGCCGGCGCTCGGCTCTCTCGTATCTCAAAGATTTTGTCGATGAGCGTTTTCCGGGTAAACCTGTACTTTCGACCCTTTGCGGAGGCGTTCCATGTTCGCTGACACGCAAAAATATATCCGGCAATGGGTTCATGCTGGTCGGGGATGCCGCCCATCAGGTCAATCCTATCTCCGGCGGTGGAATTGTAAGCGGCATGTATGCTGGAATGATCGCCGGAAGGGTCGCCGCTGCGGCCGCGAAGGAAAATAATTTTTCCGCCAAACGATTGGTCGAGTACGATATGGAGTGGGATAGCTCTATTGGCAAAGATCACGCAAGATTTTACAAAATTAAAGATGCCATATTCGATTTCAGCGACGATCAGTTTAATAAACTTGCACACGTAGTCCTGAAAATACCGATTGAAGACCGAACCCTGATGCGAATTTTTAAGGCCGCGCTTAAAGCTCGTCCGCAGCTTATTCTCGAAGTGATTAAACTTTTTACGTGATATGGAAATCAAAGTAAAATTAGCCGAATCGCTGAAGTTCTTAAGGGCGAAAGTCAGCCTAAAACCAACGATTGGAATTGTATTAGGGTCGGGGCTTGGCGAATTTGCGGAGACACTTGAAAATGAAATTTCTATCGATACGGAAGAGATACCGCACTATGCCAAATCAACGGTAGAAGGTCATGCGGGTCGCGTTGTTTTTGGTACGCTACATGATAAGACCTTAATGGTATTTAAGGGGCGTGTCCATTTTTACGAAGGATATTCAATGGAACAAGTCACCTACAATATACGACTTATGGGCGCGATGGGAGTAAAATCACTTATCGTAACCAATGCGGCAGGAGGTGTCAATATCACGTTTTCACCGGGTGATCTGATGTTCATTACCAGTCAAATCAACCATTTTTTTGCGAACCCGCTTCAGGGAAAAAACGATGAAGCAATGGGACCGCGTTTTCCGGATATGGAGAGCGAATTTGACGCTGAGTATATTTCAATTGCCGAAAAAGTAGCAACGGAGTTGAAAATTCGAACTCAGCGGGGCGTGTACGCTGGAAATTCCGGCCCGACCTACGAAACCCGCGCTGAAGTGCGTATGTTTCAAAAGATGGGTGCTGACGCCGTTGGTATGTCGACGATCCCGGAAGTCATCGTGGCCAAACATCAGGGCATGCGAGTTCTGGGAATCAGTTGTGTAACGAATCTTGGCACCGGCATCAGCCAAACAAAATTAAGTCACGCGGAAGTGACCGAGACAGCCAACCGTGTAAAAAATGATTTTCAAGCTCTTCTGAAAGAGACCATTAAACAAATATAGTATGCCAACGACCTGAACCCTATTGGCCATCGAAGCGATATAAATATTTGGACACCATTTACCATAACATTCTCAAAGAAATTCGCCCAACCCATGCGGTGATTGATCTTGCGGCCATCGAGCACAATATCAAATCGATTCGCGGCGTGGTGGGCAATAAAAAGATAATGACCATCGTCAAGGCCAATGGCTACGGACATGGTATTCAGGAGGTTGCACAAAAAGCAATACGTTGTGGTTCCGACTACATTGGCGTCGGCTTTTTGGAAGAGGGACTTTTTTTACGACAAAATGATATCGAGGCGCCGATCCTTGTCATGGGAGGTATTTTAGGATATCAGGTTAAGAAATTCGTACAAAACGATTTGGAAATAACGGTGTCTTCGCTCGAATTAGCGAAACACATAAACGACAATTCCACGCAAAAAGCACGCGTTCACTTAAAAATCGATACGGGTATGGAGCGTATCGGCGTCGGTCATAAATTCGCCGTCGAATTTGTGAGGCGCGCGGCACGAATGAGAAATCTGGAGCTGGTGGGGATGTACTCGCATTTTGCAACGGCGGATGAGGCGGATAATTCCTTTGCGAAACTTCAATTGGAACGGTTTCAGGAGATTGTTCATTCGCTTCAAAAAGAAGGTATTGAAATACCTCTGAAGCATATCGCCAATTCCGGTGCTCTTCTGGAAATGCCGGAATCGCATTTTGAAATGGTTCGCCCCGGCATATTGACGTACGGTATTTTGCCTTCGCGTCACGTCAAAGACATTGACCTCAAGCCCGCGATGTCACTTAAGTCAAAAGTTGTTTTCATAAAACGAGTCCCATCGGGAACGGGCATTAGCTATGGATTAAAGTTTACCACGTCATGCGATACGAACATAGTAACTGTTCCCATCGGCTATGGCGATGGTTATTCCCGCCTATTAACCGGAAAAAGCGAGGCTCTGATTGCCGGTAAGCGTTATCCGATTGTAGGTACGATTTGTATGGACCAATTAATGGTGGATGTCGGTGAAGACAAAGTTGAGATCGGGGAAGACGTCATTTTGATTGGCCGCAGCGGGCAGGAAGAAATAACGGCGATTGACGTTGCCGAAAGAATGGGCACAATTCCCTACGAAGTAACGTGCATGGTGAATGCCCGCGTGCCACGAATTCACATTCATAAATAACCGTGAGGAAATCTATATGCTGAAGAGAATTTATCTTGATCACAGCGCCACAACGCCAATGGACCCGCACGTGCTGGACGCAATGTTACCGTTCTTTACACAAGAGTTTGGTAATGCCTCAAGCATTCATGGTTTCGGACGCCCATCTAAAGTTGCAATAGAAGCGGCTCGCGAACAAGTTGCAAAAATGATCAATGCGTCTCCGGGAGAAATTATTTTTACCGGAAGCGGAACGGAATCGGATAATCTGGCGATTATCGGCGCGGCAAAATTTCTAAGCGCAAAGGGCAAACATATCGTTACGAGCGGCGCTGAACATCATGCGGTCCTTCATACATTTGAAATTTTGCAGGATCAGAGCTTTGAAGTCACATTTGTAGAGTGTGATGAATTCGGAATGATTCGTGCGGAGACAATTGAAAAAGCCATTCGAGCGGATACTACGCTCGTTTCTATTATGCATGTTAATAACGAAGTGGGAACGATCAATCCGGTTGACAGAATCGGAGCGCTTTGTCGATCAAGAGGCATTCTATTTCATACGGATGCCGTGCAAAGCTTTGGAAAATTGAAGCTGGATGTAAAAGAAATGAACATCGATTTACTATCTGCCTCCGCCCACAAACTCTATGGACCCAAGGGCGTGGGGATGCTTTACGTCAAGCGGGGAGTTAAGCTGGAGCCCATGATTTTTGGTGGATCACAAGAGCGTGGTCAGCGTGCCGGCACGGAAAATGTACCGGGTATTGTTGGTTTTGGTAAAGCGGCCGAATTGTCTCGTTTGTCCATGGATACCGAAATGCCGCGCCTGGAAAAAATGCGTGATCGGTTGTGGAAGGCGATTCATGAGGCCATCCCGGATGCGCGGCTCAATGGTCATCCGGAACTTCGTTTGCCGGGTCACCTGAATATTTCATTCATGGCAATTGGCGGGGATGAAGTTTTGATGGGAATGGACTTACTCGGTATTGCGATTTCAACCGGTTCGGCATGTACATCGGGCGCCGTGACAGGATCTCACGTTCTTAAAGCCATGAAGTTTGAAGGCTCCAGGCTTGGCGGCGCAGTTCGTTTGACCTTAGGCCGTCATTCTCAGGAATCGGATATACCGATGATTGTGAAGGGGCTCCAGGATACGCTGGCACAGTTTAAGAAGTAATTCCGAATCGGCTGGATGGCGATTCAACTTCGCCCTCTGTGGTTGTCAATTAGAAGTTATTGACAACCGCATAATAAATTGGCATCCCGATAGTAATGTTAAATGGAAACGTAAGTCCCAGCGCCATTGGAATATAAAGCCCGGGATCTGCTTTCGGTGCCGCCAGACGCATAGCCGCGGGAACCGCAATGTACGATGCACTGGCGGCGAGAATTGCAAAGATGAATCGATTGCCAATGTCCGTGGTCACTAAGGCACTCGCAAATGCGACGAGGACGCCATTCACAGCCGGGACTATGATCGCAAATACGGTGAGAAAAGCTCCATACTTTCTAAACGCCGAAAATCTCTGCGCAGTGATCATTCCCATTTCCAGCAAAAAAATGGCTAAGAATCCCTTAAAAATATCGGTCGTAAAGGGTTTTATGCCTTCGGCTTGTTTAGTGTCCGCAATGAGCCCAACGATCAAACTTCCTAGTATCAAGAGGACGCTGCCGTTTGTAAACGAATGTTGTACGATGGAATTCAATCCACGTTTTGCATCGGTTTCTTTATCGTATCGCATCATTAGAATAACACCCACAATAATGGCCGGGGACTCCATAAGCGCCATAACCGCGACCATATGCCCGCCAAACGCAATGCGCTGCGCCTCAAGGAATGAAACCGCTGAGACAAACGTCACGGCGCTGACCGATCCGTAGGTGGCGGCAACGGCGGCGGCATCGCTAATACTCATTTTTCGTTTTAAAATGAAGAACGTATACAGAGGGATGATGGACGCAACGGCAAGTCCGAAGAGTATGGAGAAGAAGATCTCATTGTTAAAACCGCTGTGGGCGAGTTCCTGCCCACCCTTAAAGCCAATAGCAAAAAGAAGGTATAAAGAAATGAACTTACTTGATGATGCGGGTATCTCAAGATCGCTTTTTACTGTGGTAGCAATAATTCCAAGAACAAAGAATAGAAGTGTTGGGTTCGTAAGATTTGAGATTAGGATATGAAAGTCCATCGTCGTTTGCTCCTTTAATGGGTATTATTTCCTTCCGTCAAGCCAAACGTCCGAACACCAAGTCGACACGCTCAAGAAGAAGATTGCTTCTTTTTTCTTTCGATTCCAATATTATTGACGCTTTCCAGCAACATTTCTGCGTTGACGATCAATCGATCCAACTCTTGTTCGAAAAATAGCGAAGTATGTTCATTCCATTGATAGGGTGAGAGGGATAGTTCTCGAAAACTTTTTTCAAGCGTGCGTATATATTCGGTCTTTTGAGATGTGTCGTTGATAAATATCGGCGGATACAAATCATACATGAGCATCCAGTTCTTAGCAACCCTCGTGATACGTCCATTTCCGTCAACGAAGGGATGTATTCTTATTAATTCGTGGTGAAAATAAATGGACTTGACGATCGGGTCGGGAATGCTCTGCATATGATAAAAAAGATCTTTAACCAGTCCTGGAACTAGTTGGGGATCGGGGCAAATATGCGAGCCAACCTGTACAAGCGATTGCCGATAGTGGTTTGGATTTACGGCGCTGGTTTCAGGAGATATGATTCTGAGAAGTTGAAAAAGCTGAAACTCCTTTTCAAAATTATGATGCAAAATTATTTCCTCGATTACAAATTCCAGTGACTTCTTGAGATTCTTTAAATATTCTTCCGCCTCGTCCTCATTTTGCGCTTCCATCTGTGCGTTCTTAATGCTGATAAGATCTTTGAGGCCATGCATTCCGGTCAGATAGGCGTCTAATAAGTCATCATCGAGGTGATATCGGCTGAAGATGATCAGTCTGTAAATGGAACGCACTGTTCTGTCGATGTGAC
>JANNSF010000195.1:0-15824 GCA_031402315.1 bacterium
AGTACCAAGCCAAAGATCTTTGCCCGATCTGTACATTTTGCAAATTGCGATATTCCACAAGTCCGGACTTTCAAATTTGTATATAGCATAGCCATCTTTATAACGTAGAGCATAATTTAGTCCCGATTCCGTACCGATAAATAACTTTATTCCGGCCTTTGCCATCGACAAAACATGATCGCTATACAAATCATTTCGCAGTGTGTACGTTTGCCATGTTGACGAATTTTTATTTTTGAAAACAAAACCGTCATTCATAGCGAGCCATATTTGTCCGGAATCGGATATGATTTGAGAACTATACCCCGCAGAAAGTCCACTTCGGAATCCGGACTTGTAATATGTAAATGCATCTTTGCGCTGATCCCATTTTGTAAGGGCGCTCTGCCCGACCGACGAACTTGCAATCCAGAAGTCGGCATCGTCAAATGACATGGCAGAAACACTGGGCCATGCCAATCCATATTGGATGGGAACAGCAATTCGAGAAATAGCCGAAGCGAGCCACGTTCCGACGCCGGCCGTCGTGATCCAAAGTTGGCCACGCCAATCCTGATAGTAGTTTGTAACTGAATAGTCACGAAACTCACCGTCGGTGAACTTATTTTCTGACGAATTGTAAATATAACCCGTTTCGTTTGTAATTTGGAAAGACGTTTTCGATGGTTTTTCGGCTAATGCGCCATACGTAACAATAGACTTGGGCCATTCTTTTTCTTTGTTGGCCCGAAATGACGTTCGATCCAAACTAAAGGGCCCGCCCTTCGTTTGAATCCAAACCCTTGAATCATCGAATCCCAAACTGGTTATCGGATCTCCACGGGGAATGCCGATATGGAAATAGTCAGAAGCGATAATACGCTGCGTGACCGGATCAAAATATTGAAGACCATTTTGCGTCGCGATCCATAAGTTATTATTGCTTGGATCGATCCCAAGCAGCAAGACATGAGAGTCCAGCATACCGGAGCTCACGGAGAGTGGGTAGTAGAATTCTTTTTTAACGACATCGTAACGCACAACACCCTGCGTCGTGCCAATGTAGGCCAATCCACCTGTGACGACCACTGATGTGGAATGCGCGGCGCTGAAGTAGGTAACCCAATCGCCGGGCCTGTAAAAAAGCTGGTTGTATACTTTATCCGGATGCGCTATCTGAGCATTCAGTAAGAGAGGAAACAATAGGATTACCGAGTTAAAAAATATTTTCAATCGCATGCCCTAATCGAAAACACATGGCCTCATCAAAATCTTTTGCTATCACTTGAATCCCAATCGGCATTTTATGCGAATCAAATCCGCACGGTACACTGATCGCCGGATTGCCGGCGATGTTAATATTTACGGTGTAAACGTCCGAAAGATACATGGCGAGGGGGTCGTTCGCTTTTTCACCGAATTTGAATGCGGTGGTCGGAGAAATTGGCGCAATAATCGCGTCGATTGACTTGAAGGCTTCCGTAAAATCGTGTTTAATCAATGTTCGTACCTTTTGAGCTTTTTTATAATACGCGTCGTAGTAACCGGCACTCAACACGTAGGTACCAAGCATAATTCGCCTCTTGACCTCCGGTCCAAAACCTTCGCTTCGGCTTTTAATAAACATATCCGAAAGGTTCTTCCCTTCCTTGGTTCGATGCGTGTAGCGCACCCCATCATAACGGGCTAGATTGGATGACGCCTCCGCCGTTGCCAAAATATAGTATGTGGCGATACCATATTCTGTGTGGGGAAGTGAAATATCGATTATTTGTGCACCTTGCTTCTTAAGATGATCAATGACTTCACGAGTTCGCTTTTCTACTTCCGGGTCTAGACCGGATCCGAAGTATTCTTTTGGGACACCAATCCGCAAACCTCGCACATCTTTCTTTAGTTCTGCCAAATAATCAGAAACCGGCATTGCGGATGTAGTAGAATCGCGTTCATCTAGGCCAGCAATAACCTCCGTTACACGCGCAACATCCTCCACCGTATTTCCAATCGGACCGATCTGATCAAAGGAGGAGGCAAATGCCATGAGGCCGTAGCGTGATATTCTTCCATAGGTCGGCTTAAGGCCTACTACGCCGCAAAAGCTGGCAGGTAATCGAACCGAGCCGCCAGTCTCCGAACCGAGAGATGTTGTCGACATCCCCGCTGCCACACTGACGGCACTGCCGCCGCTTGAACCCCCCGGAACTCGGCTGGGATCAACGGGATTGAGGGCAGGTCCATAGGCGGAATTTTCATTCGACGATCCCATCGCAAATTCATCCATATTGGTTTTTCCAATGATAATCGCATCTTCCGCTTCAAGACGGTCGATTACCGTTGCACTATAGGGGGAAATAAAATGTTCCAAAATCTTAGAACCACCGGTTGCCCGTTCGTCTTTGACAACGATCGCGTCCTTGATGGCTATGACCATTCCGGCGAGGCGGCCGGCTTTTTTTTCAGTAATTTTTTTGTCAACGGTATCGGCACGCTTCATTAATTTTTCTTCGGTCAGAACCGAAATGAAAGCGTTCAAGCTCTTCTTTTCATCGATCGTTTTGAGATACGACTTGACGATATCCTTGCAAGAAGATCCGTTGTCTAATAGTTTTCTGAGCTCTGAATACGATTCCAATGGGTATCTCCCTTTATAATCATCGAGGAATAGGTGTCTTATTGATCTTACAAAAAATCCCGATTAGAAATCGGGATTTAGAATCAAAAACCTAGGGTCGTTAATTACGATTTTTTCTCAGGATTTTCAGTCAAGCCTTTCTTGATTTCTTCTTCCGCACCGCTCATGGCACGCTTGAATTCGCGAATACCTTTACCAAGGCCTTGCGCAAATTCCGGGATTTTCTTCGATCCAAATAGAATTAAAACCGCAATTGCGATTACTATAATTTCCGGCATACCTAGATTCATAATAACACCTCCAACGGGGTTAAATTCACACGTTTTAAAATCACATCAATGTAGATGTTGCACGTACCAAGCGCAACAAATTTCATATGCTGGAATGCAGGGATTCGAACCCCGATAAATAGATCCAGAATCTATTGTCCTACCATTGGACGACATTCCAATTAATACTGTAATTTAAGCAATTGTTGCGAATTGTCAAAATGGAATTTCAAATTTGATCGTGTTTTTTGGTTTTTGTGGCAATTACATCTGTAAATTTGCAAATTACTCGCATGGCAAAAATTATTGGACTTACGGGTGGCATAGGTTGTGGCAAGACGGAGGCCGCAAAAATTTTGAGGAGGGCAGGATCGGAAGTTCTTGATGCAGACCTTCTTGCGAGAACGATGGTTGAAACTAATCCTGAGATATTGAAACATTTACGCGTCGTTTTTGGAAGCCAATTTTTCAGTGACGATGGAAAGCTTAGGCGACAAGAATTAGGCAACTATGTGTTTTCCGACCCGTTGCGTACGGTCCAATTGAACCAATTGGTCCATCCGTACTTGCTACAAGAAATCAAAAAAACAGTATCTGTGTGGCGCAATATGGACGGAATCTACTTCATTGATGCGGCCCTAATTTTCGAAACGGGGATGGAAAAATTACTAGATGGAGTATTGGTGATTAGCAGCAGAATGGAGAACCGAATTGCAAGAGTCGGAAGGCGTGATGGGCTTTCAAGGGAAGCCATTTTAAGCCGAATCGGGGCCCAAATGGCGATGGAAGAGAAAGTAAGCCGTGCCACATGGCTTATTGAAAACGATGCTTCAATAAAGGAACTTGAAAAAGAAATCTTACTTTGGATTCGCGATCTTGATAAGGATTGATGGAATGAAATTTCCTTTGCTAAACATCCCGCGCATTTCTACTTTGCAATAATAATTTTCAATACCTTTGGAGGATCTTAATGGAACGATTTACCGGCCTTCTTGGCATTGCTCTGATTTTGGGAATTGCATTTCTGGTTTCGAATAACCGCAAGCATGTTAATTGGCGCCTAGTCGGAATGGGTATTCTGATACAGGTCGTTTTTGGAATATTGGTTATTAAAGGAAAACAATGGGGGGCGCCATGGGACTTCGTTGCGCGAGGTTTTGAAAAGATCGGCCAAGGCATCGTCGCCATACTTGGATTTACAACGGAGGGTGCAAAATTTGTGTTTGGCGGGTTGGCGTTGGGACCCGGTATGGAAGGGAGTATGGGTTTTTTCTTCTTCTTTCAGGTGTTGCCAACGATCATTTTTTTCTCAGCACTCATGTCGGTTCTCTATTATCTGGGGCTGATGCAGAAAGTCGTGCAGGGTATGGCCTGGGTTATGGCTAAACTTATGGGAACGAGCGGCGCCGAGTCCCTTTCAAATACCGCTAATATTTTTGTTGGACAGACTGAAGCGCCCTTAATGATTAGACCGTTTATTAAAGAAATGACGAATTCGGAATTACTCACGATCATGGTCGGGGGCATGGCGACCATTGCCGGTGGCGTCATGGCGGCGTACATACAAATGCTGGGTAAGTCCTACGCCGATGCGCATGGCGTACCTTTAGAGCAAGGGCAGGTTATGTTTGCAACGCAACTTCTGGGTGCAAGCATTATGGCAGCGCCGGCCGGGCTTGCGATTTCAAAAATCATATTTCCCGAAATGGGCGAACCGGTAACGAAGGGATCGGTCAAGATGAGCGTCGAGAAAAACGCCTCCAATGTTATCGAAGCGGCGGCCGGAGGCGCGGCGGACGGGCTACAGCTGGCCCTCAATATTGCCGGCATGCTTCTCGCGTTTATCGCGCTCATTGCGCTTCTCAATTGGATTATCTCGAGCCTCACCGGCATGGTCGGTTTTGATAACCTTACTTTGCAGGCAATTCTGGGATATCTCTTTGCGCCGATAGCATTTGTAGCCGGTGTGCCATGGAATGAAGCGTTTCAAGTAGGCAGTTTGCTAGGCACAAAGATTTCGCTTAATGAATTTGTCGCCTATTCGGAAATGGCCGGTATGATCAAGGCCAACACATTGCAATCGGAAAAAGCGATTATGATTTCCACCTTTGCGCTTTGTGGATTTGCGAATCTATCTTCCATAGCGATTCAGATAGGCGGAATATCGCCCCTTGCACCGGAACGCCGGAAGGATATTGCGGCGCTCGGCCTGCGTGCAGTCCTCGGCGGTGCTCTTGCAACGCTCATGACGGGCACTATTGCCGGTATCTTACTATAGTTAATAATTTCATTCGGAATTACTTAAGCCATTGCATCCCAATGGCTTTTTTATTTCGGCGACACGTTAAACATTCAAAAACGATTGATTAATTTTTTTCGAAAACATTGGAAGCTCGTTTTCATCGCCTGCAGCGTGATGGCGCTTTTCTATGCTTTTGTTCTAGTTCCGGCATCCCGCTATTATATTCGTAATAAAGTGGAGGAAGCCCGTGAGCGATTTGAATCAAAATCAGGATCAAAGATTCAAATTGGCGAGATAGAATTTTCTTCGTGGTCCAAGATACTTCTTCAAAACCTACTTCTGATCGACTCAAACGGTGATAGCCTCGTTGCCATTGGGAAGATTGAAATAAAGATTTATCCTTTGGGCTTCTTTATGGGAAATTATTTTCAAAACGTCCGAATAGATTCTATGGAAATTCATGCTCTGCGCCGCAAGGACGGTACGGTAAACGCGGTTGAAATGATTCGTTTGCTCCGAAAACAACCCTTACAAAACTCCGATGTTTCTCCCGGTGGTCCCGGAAACGTGATCGAAAAGTTTTTTGAAATCAAGTGGCCTGAAGTAAGCGCGACACGAATCAATGTTGATTTCAAAGATCTCCGGTGGAGAAATGAAATCCGTTATGCGGCGAGGAATTTTCAAATATCACTTAAAGAGAGCTTATTTAGAGACGCAGAGATTGAAGCTCTAGGGGAAATTATTCAGCCCGGACAAACCAATGTGCTGCGTGTCAGTGGCAATCTCGGGCGGGGTAACCAAACGGCGAGCGTAAAGTGCTTTTTCGATACTCCGATTCGAATGAGTCATGACCTGGGTGAAACTTCATTTCGAAGCGGGGAATTCAAAATAAGTGCCTGGAAAAACCTGGGGGATCGTCAGGAGTTGCGCATCGTGGCCAACTTGCGTGAATGGTCGATTTTATCAGAAACCATTTCAGATCAGAAACTCAAAAATATGAATCCCGATGTCTATCTTAACCTTGAATTTTCCGGGGATTCAATCAAGCTAAACCAAGGAAGTCAATTTGCGTTAAATGAGGCAAGGTTGGGAATATTGGGATGGGTTAGTGGCCTTAAAGAAAATCCCGAGATTCAGGCCCAACTGCACTTGCCTGCGATGCGGCTGGAATCGTTACTAACATCATTGCCCTTTCCACTCGTCAAGAAAATTCAAACAATACGTTCTAAGGGACTTTTCGAATGGGAATTGAGTGTGCATCTGAATACGAAAAAACTTGATAGCATTCGGGTCGAACCTAAATTAACACTTTCCCCCGACTTTAAGATTCTGTCCATGGGTGATTCTCTCAATTTCAAAATGCTTCGTGACACGTTTGAGTATGTTTTTGAAAAAGAGAATGGGTTTGACAGTTTAATATGGCTTGCGACATCCAATCCATTTTATACGCCTATCGATAGTATACCAAGGGTTATGGTCGAGTCCGTGATCGCCTGTGAGGATAATTCTTTTTTTAAGAACGACGGCTTTAATGTCACCCAAATCGAGCGATCCCTCAAAGATAATATCAAAGAGCACAAGTTTGCGCGTGGCGCGAGCACGATTTCGATGCAGTTTGTCAAAAATATTTTTTTAAGTCGGGAAAAAACACTGGCCCGCAAGTTTCAGGAAATGATTATTACATGGCTTATGAATCATGAAAAATTGTTGGATGAAAAAAAGGATAAAGACGCTCATAAAAAACGTCTTATGGAAATTTATTTAAACATTATTGAATGGGGACCCGATATTTACGGGCTGCGAAGTGCCAGTCGATTCTATTTTAGAAAAGAACCCCAAAATTTGACTCTTGGAGAGAGTGTTTTTTTGGCAACCATCATTCCGAACCCCAAAAAATACGATCGATACTTTGAAGGCGGCAAATCAAAGAAAAAACATCAAGATTTCATGAATTTGATCGCAAAACTGCTATACGGCAAGAAGGCCATTGATTTGGAGACTCTGAATAAGAATACACCGATCCATTTTGAATTGCGCGGCGTGGCCTCGAGGCATATTCACGGTTATGTGCAGACGGATACGACGGATAGCGGCGATTTTGATATACACTGATAAAGGTAGGTTCTACAGTGGAGAATTGCAGGTCGGACAAATCTTCTTTTTCTTCAACCCGTCCACAAATTTTTTCGAATATATTTTTCGGCACCCTTTGCAAATAATACGGTGTTCAAAACAAACCGGAGCTTTTGTCGCACTGCATTCAAACGAGTGGTCCTTACAAAGAGGTGTCGCGCAAACTTCGCAAGCCATTTTGCAGTCTTCACACAGAAGCTCTTTCCCTACGTGACAAACCGTGGTGTGCGCATCACAAATAGCATTGCCGCAAGATTGGCAGGGCGCGAGACATTTATCGCAAATGGGTGTCGAACAGGTTACGCAGTGGCGTGCGCGATTCTTGTCCGGATAAATGGTTTTGCATTTTGAACAAATAAAGACACAACGGTCACACGCCATTTTTGATGAACCAAGCAAGAGATAGTTCGTGATAAGCTGCTTGCAGGATGGGCATGATCCATGATCGATTTTTCCGGTAAAGGAATCAAAAAGAGCTTTCATTGGAATTTTCGACTTATCCGAATGCTCCAAGTCAAAAAATATTTCAATATCCGTCCGTTCAATAATATGATAACTGATCAATTTGAGGACGATGCGAAGTCGATGATTTTCGATTTCTTCTTTTAGTTTTGACTGATACTCGCGTTCGTATCCGATACGTTTTTCTTCATAACTGGGCTGACCGCGATTCACTTCCTCAATTTGAGCGCCGTAGTAGCCTTTTAATCGGGTTACATTGCGGTGTAGTCTTTTTAGGATTTCGTCCTGTAGGGATTGTCCGTATTGTTTGGCACGCGAGGATGCGGTCTTCAAACACTCACGGAAATAAAGCTCGATTTCTTTGTGTGTAATTTCGATAGCGCCCTTTTGTTGAAGGGAAATAAGCTTGTTTAGAACCGCTTCGTTGTAATATTCGGCGGGATCGAATACCACTCCATTTGGATCGGTAGCGACCGAAATAATATCTTCTGCTTTCTCATCGGAAAGATACGTGGCCTTAAAGTTGAACAGAACGTCAATGTTTTTCAGTTTCTTTGTTTTGAGTGAAAGGGCCTTCCCGTTCTGAACCTTTATTTTCGACGCCAGAACATCCTTCTCAGGGCTGAATTTTTCCGGCAGGCGGCTGACGATTTTTATCCCGAAGTCTTGCAGGTAGCGATGAATAACGTGCAAAACATAACTTCCGTGCGTGACCAGTTCCGTTTTTTCGTCCACATACTGGGGATCAAAAACCAGCTCAAGTGTCTCCTGGCCAAAGTCTTTCTGAAGAAGTTCCGGTAATTTGATAATGAATTTTTCTCCCGACTCTGTCAATTCCGCGCCGTGGGAGATAAAAAAATCTCTGATGATAGTCTTCATAATAAAAAAGGCGGCTTTATGGCCGCCTTTAAATGCCTTACTTTTTACAACAGTCCGGTAGCTTTTCGTAAGCGTCTTTATCCGCTTTTTTGTCATTGGCATCGTATCCGGCCATTACAATGGCCTTCTCGATCGCGTCGAGTGTTGTGCCTGAAACAATTTCAAAGGTTGCCAATTTAGTTTCTGTATTTACGGAAATCGACTTGACGCCGTCCACTTTCATAGTTGCCGTAGAGATTGTCTTGACACACTCCCCGCAAATGGAAGAAGGCACTTTCACAATCGCTTTTTCAAGGTTTTCCTTTTTTCCACATGAAAAAAGGAAAAAAATTGAGACTAGAAACATTTTCATACTAGGCATCCTCTCCATTTTTTTTGCGATAGATTAGTGCCGCCGGGATGGCGATAAGATAGCCGAGGCACAGAATAATCGGGGCGAGCGTCAGCGATAGAATTCCGTTGACGGTTCCGGACGCTAAGGCCACATAGCCTATAAGAATGAGAGCCACTCCGATGAAAAATAGAATGTAATTTTCACGCGTAAACGGCAGAGCAGAACGCCGGCTCATTTTTTGTTTGAGAGAAGTTTTCTTGAGATTTACGGCCATAAATAATCCTTTATTGTTGTGGCGAAGATATAGAAATTGCGTATAGTTGTCAATCAGGAACTGGCCAAGAGTTAAAAAATATTAGTAGAAGACGGGGCGATGGTTTGTTGTGCTTTATGAAAATACAAAACCTGACAAAAAAGTTTGGGTCACTAAGAGCACTGGATAATGTATCGATGGAGCTTGTCCGTGGCAAAACTCTGGCACTTGTTGGGGAGTCCGGATCAGGAAAAACGACGCTTGGGCGTTGCCTCCTTAGGCTTATCGATGTGGATTCAGGGCACATGGAATGGAATGGAATTGATATCGCGGATATATCGGAGCGGAATTTCCGCGCCTACAGAAATAAAATACAGATGATTTTTCAAGATCCATTTTCTTCTCTCAACCCGAGAAAGACAATAGAAGCCATGCTTTTTGAAATATTAATGGTTCACAAGCTGATGAATCCGGTTAAACGGGTTGGTCGTCTGCTGGATTGCGTCGGGCTGGCGCATAGTGCGCTGAAGAAATATCCCCACGAATTCTCCGGTGGACAGCGTCAGCGACTTGCTATTGCAAGAGCGCTCGCCACGGAGCCGGAAATAATTGTATGCGATGAACCTACATCATCCTTGGATGTTTCAATTCAGGCGCAAATTCTTAATTTGCTAAAAGACCTGCAGTCCGAGTTTAAGCTGACCTATCTTTTTATTACGCATGATTTGCCCGTTGCGCGCTACATGGCGAATCGCGTTGCCGTCATGTATTATGGAAAAATTATTGAGGTGTGCGATGCCAACAACTTTTTTGAAAAGGCCGAACATCCCTACAGCCGTGCGTTGATTGCTTCAATACCTTCTATTTCTATCAATCAAAATTCAAAAAGCGCGAGCGACCGAAAAAGTTGAACGTATCTCTATTGTCATTCTTTAGAATGTTTGCACCTATTGAGTGAATCTTCCTTTGTTTTCCATCGATTATGAAACCACATCCATTGCGAAGGATTTTTTCGAATAAATTGTTCAATACGGTCGGAATAGGCTTGCGAAAAATTATTCCCAACCTTAAGTCTTTCAAAAGTAAAATCAAATCCGTTATCCCGTCGCGAATTCAAACATAAAAAAACAGATAGGTTGAATTTTTTGGCAAGATGCTCGGGGCCTGACGGTGCATAACAGGGGCGTCCAAAAAAAGTGACGGGAATAGAATTTCTCCCGAAATCCTGATCGGCAACAAGCGCAATAGCACGTTTTTGCGTGATTGCACGCAGCAGACCACGAATATCATCGTCGTAAATAGCTTCCATGTTACACTTTTTTCTAATCTCAGAGATCGCTTTATCGACGTGTGGATTCGTTTGGCGATGAACGACAACTGTGAGGGGGACAATTCGAGCCAAATATTTCCCAAGATATTCCCAATTGCCCGTATGTGCTGAAAGGATAATTCCGCCCTTGGCCAGATCTTTTTCAAAATCTTCCGGCGCTCGTACGTGAACCGGAGCTTCAAATGATTCTAACGTGAGAAACTCCAAAAAAGTGCGCGTAAAATTCGCATAGAGGTCGGGGAGTACGTATTCTAAAGGAAAGCGCGCCATGGAAAGATTTTGTACCGCGACTGTTTTGCGAATTCCGACCATAGATAGCCATCGGCCGAGAATCCTGGAAAGCCATGGGATGACTTCCGGTTTTTTCTTAAGAAAAAAGCGGAACCCCTGAAACAATAAGAATTCAAGATAATGCTTCATTCGCCGAGCGCGAGATTACAAAGCTGGTCTACGCGCTCATTATAGAAATCGCCGGCATGACCTTTCACCTTTTGGAATGAGACATCGTGCGTCCCGGTAAGCACGATCAGAACCTCCCACAAATTGCGATTTGCAACGGGTGATTTATCCGCGGTGCGCCAGCCGTTGCGTTGCCAATTGGCAATCCACTTTTGATTGAAGGCATTGACCATATACGCACTGTCGGAAACGAGCATTACGCGGCATGAAATTTTGAGTGCTTTGAGCGCTTCAATTGCGGCCGTGAGTTCCATTTGATTATTTGTTGTGGTCTCGACAACGCCGGAAATTTCCTTGATCGTTTTTTCACCATCGCGCTCCTGAATCAGGACGGCCGCCCATGAACCTCGGCCGGGATTGCCTTTGCAGGCGCCATCGGTGTATATGGTCACGTTGGGTTTAGGTTTCATGGATCGATATTAATCTTTATCAATTTTGCTTTCTAAAATCGTTTGTAATTCTATAGAAACGCGCGACAGAAAATCAAAGCCGGTTGCCGATTCAATCTGATCGACACTCGTGCGATATTTTTTCCAAGATTCATTGCGAAGGCCGTTCTCATTGGGCATGTCGATTGCAATGATGCGAGTATTTGCATTGACTCCGGAAACAGAAATGATATTTTCGAGCACAACGATTTTCCAAAGGCGCCCGGGTACCACTACTTTTCCCGTTCCAATGGTTCGGATCGAATCGTAACTTCCTGCAATTATGAAAACCTCATAGTTTTGGGCGGCAAGCTCCCGGCAATAGCCTTCAAACTCAGCCCACGGCCCTTGATTATTATCCGGCGCCTGGGGAATAATATTCGAGAGTACGAACGTGGCGTAATTATCCGTCGCCGTTGCGGTGCGATCTCCGGATGGACAAATGTGACCGCGATCGAATCCGCTCCCGGTATAGTCCGCATCTTTTACCTCATACCATCCCGCCGGCAAATTTTCTGTGTGAAAGCCCGTCTGTCGAGCAACGGTTCCAACCCATCCTTCATTGAGATGCCAGGATACCCAGTTGGCTATATGGCGTCGGTTATTATAGGAAAGTGTGAATTGCTGTTTTTCGAGCAGATAATTGTCCGGTGAATTCTTAGCGTCCGATGGATTGCCTAAAAGAAGATGTGGATTTGCGGACAGAGAATCGAGTAAGTATATCGTCAAACGATAATTTTGCGATTCCGAAAAAGTTTGATTTTCACCGATTACGAGGGCGTAATAATTACCGGCCGGCAAAAATTGCTTTATGATCTCGGTCTTTCCGAGGCCGTTGCGCGACAGGGCGAGGGTATCGTTGTCATCCAAGAGGAATAGAGAATAGTCCTTTGTTTCGGGTACGGCTAAATTTAAGATAATTGTATCGGCGTGAATTAACGAAAACCCAAAGAAATCTTCATCGTTGGCAGTGCCAATGAGATTTTTCTCGACGGCCGGCAGAATTACCGGAATCGCCGTTTCGCGCGAATCGTTTTCATCCAACGATATTTTCGGTTCGATGAATTTTGCGCAGGCACTCAGGGAAAAGGTGAGAAGTAAAATTATGATTTTTCTCATGACGGTCATTGTAAAAAATTAGCGGCGAAATGGCAAGATGTGGTTCGCCTGTGCTCCATCGTCTGAAAACCTAACTTCATTGACAAAAAACGAGATTTTCACTAAATAGACCCGCATTTTTTTTGAATTTCGAAAATATCTGAAAGGTACTAATTTGACGCAATTAATTTTTCTGCCGGTGCTTATTTTTGCGGTCGTCGTGCATGAATGTGCGCACGGACTCGTGGCCAAGTGGTGTGGCGACAATACGGCGGATCGTGAAGGAAGAATAACTCTCAATCCGATCAGTCATGTTGACTTGTGGGGGACAATCCTCATTCCTCTTTTGCTGGCCGTGTCCGGGTCCGGACTCATGTTCGGCTGGGCAAAGCCGGTTCCGGTGAATTCTAATAACTTCAAGAACGTAAGGCGTGATGACATTTATGTATCGATGGCAGGGCCGGCTTCGAATTTCATTATCGCGTTCGTTTCGGCTTTGGCCATTGTGATCTTAGCTTTATTGTGGCAGCCTTCGCCGGCCTCGGACGGTATTCGCAGTTTTGTCGAACAACTTTTAGTATACAGCATTAAGATAAATCTACTACTTGCACTATTCAATTTGGTTCCCATTCCGCCGCTTGACGGGTCCCATGTGGTTGCCAGTCTCTTGCCCCCGCATCTTGGCGATCAATATCGAAGCTTGGGCTTTATGGGAATGTTTATATTAGTGGTTATGATGAGCCTCGGTATCATCAATGCCGTAATTGAACCATTTTTCAGTTTTCTTTTAGGACTTCTGGTTTCCTTAATTCAGTTTCTTGCCGGATGAAATTATCCTTTGAAGAACGAATCTTAAAGCTTCGGCACCCTTTTATCTTATCCGGTTCGCAGTATTCCGAAAAAAAAGTAATTCAAACGAAATTAGAATGGCGCGGACAGATCGGGATAGGTGAATCCTCGCCATCACAGTATTTTGGGGAACCGCCGGAGAGTGTTTGCGAATGCCTTGTCTCAATGCAATCGCTGTTGGAAAAGGAAACAGAACTGTCCATTCAGAGCTTGCACGATATAATGGCTCACCATTTTCCAAAGAATTTTTCCGCCCGTTCGGCGGTGGTGATGGCCGCTTACGATGCCTTCGGAAAGTCATGTGCATTGCCGGTCTATCAATTGCTGGGCTTAGATCATAAAAAAATCCCTCGGTCGTCATTTACCATCGGGATGGATGACAAAGAGAAAATTAAGGTCAAACTTGCCGAAGCAAATAAATTCCCGATTCTGAAGGTTAAACTTGGCTTTGGAGATCGGGATTTTGAATTGATCACTTTCATTCGCGAATCCACCGACAAGAAAATTCGCGTCGATGTCAATGAGGGATGGAATAAGGAAGAAGCGGCAAGAAAAATTGAATGGCTCGCAAAACAAAACATCGAATTCGTCGAGCAGCCGCTTCCAAAGGAAGACTGGAAAGATATGGCTTGGCTCAAAGCCAGAACACCTTTGCCGCTGGTCGCGGATGAAAATGTACTTGTTGCAAGCGACATCCCAAAATTGAAAGACGGCTTTCATGGTGTTAATATCAAACTGGATAAATGCGGAGGACTTTGGGAGGCGCAAGCAATGATCCACACCGCGCGGGCACTTGAGATGAAAGTAATGCTGGGCTGTATGATCTCCTCCAGTATCGGGATTTCGGCAATGGCTCAATTGGCGCCAAAGAGCGATGCTTGTGACCTTGACGGTTCCCTTTTGATTTCAAACAATAACTTTCCGGAAGTTGTCTCCGGGGATGGAAAAATAAAACTAAGCGATAAGCCGGGTTTGGGCTTATGAAACTGCCTGAATTCAAGAGATTTGAATACCGCCCGCGGGTTTATAATCCGGGGCGCGTCGGAGATAAAAAGATTAATTTTCAATCAAACGCATCGCGAAAACCTATTTCGCTTATGATTTGGATCGGGCTTGTCGTGATTCTCGTTTTTTTGGTGTACGTATACTTTCGGTAAATCCGATTGCAACAGCTCCTTTAATCCGTTACATTTTTTTATGCTTCGACAGATTCGCTCAAAAATTCAGAATAAACTAATCCTAACCTTCACGCTGTTTTGTGTGGTCATTTTTAGCGTCGTTGGCTTTTTGAATTACTGGTACACGGAGAGCGGCTTGGACGAGGAACTTGGAAAAAAATTGCTGGCCGTAGCCCAGGCGGCGCACTTGCAGGTCAATAGCGAATTGGTTTCAAAACTTCGCCGAGGCGATGAAAATTCCAGAACCTATAGAAACTTCAGAAAAAAATTGGCGGACCTGAGAGATGCTACGGATGTCGAAAGAATCTATATTTGCAATTCCAAAGGTGAGAGTCTTTTAGACACGGATGAGGGCGTCCGCATCACGTACGCGTATCCGTTCCTCAAATTTAATCAGTTTGAGTTTGATCGGGCGCTCAAGGGGTTGACCGCGCACTCGATTTTGTTTGAGACGTACGATGGAAAACTTTATAAAACGGCGTTCGTACCGCTTTTTTATAAGGGCGAAGTGATTGCGGTGGTTGGCGTTCAGGGGAGCGCTACATTTTTATATTTGATAAAGCGTATCCAGTGGTTTCTGTTTTCGGTTGGCGCGATCGGCGTTTTGATTTCAATTCTTTTGAGCGTTTATATTTCTCGTTCCATGAGTACACCGATTAATCATTTGGTCGAGGCGGCGGAGAAAATTGGCGCCGGCAAATTGGAAACCCCCATCAAATTAGAAACCCGAGATGAAATCGGATTTCTTGGCCGGACGATGGAGAAAATGCGCTCGAATATATTAAAACGTGATCAGGACATAAAAACAATGGTCGCCGGTGTAGCGCATGAATTGCGTAATCCTTTAGGCGGCGTGGAACTCTTTGCCCATCTGTTAAATAAGGAAATTCCGGAAGACGACAGCCGCAAGAAATACGCGGGTAAAATCATTGGCGAACTTGATGTGATGAAGAAAATCATCACGGATTTTTTGGATTTTGCACGCCCCCGCACCCCGCAGCCCGAACTTTGTGATCTGAAGAAACTTGTGGATGAGACGCTTCAACTATTGGGTGCTGAAATTGAATCGAAAAGTATTATATTTAAGACACGGTTCGACGTCAATGAGATTTTCGCCGATGCCGGCCACATTCGGCAGGTACTGCTCAATTTGATTGAAAATGCGATCCAATCGGTGGATCATCATGGGGAGATATTGCTAACTTCGGTGGCCGAAAGCAAACGCGTTTGTATTGTGTTAGCGGATAACGGTTCCGGTATTGATGTGGAACACCGCGATAAAATCTTTGAACCATTTTT
>JANNSF010000196.1:0-1794 GCA_031402315.1 bacterium
CGTCAATGAGATTAGAAGTTGTTTCGAGCGTTCGTCCAGCATGGCCAATTTTGACAAAGTCACAATAGCTTGCGCCGCGGAATGAATGTCAATTGGATAGGATTGATCGCTGTAGTACTTTGGCGTGCCGTTTTTAAGAAAAAAATGCGAAACATAAAATTCATAGCCATTCTTAATATGCGAGTCAAAAGCAGAAGACTTACTTGAACGTTGAAAATGATCGAAACTTTCAAGAATAAATCCCGTGTGAAAACTGTCAATCCATTTTTGGTTTTGACCCTCTCCGTAGAACCATGACCCATCAGGATTCTGATGATCGGCAGTAAACTGCAACGCATTTGTAGCGGAATCGATAAGAATGGGTTCTGAGGTTAAACCATTAACTCTTGCCAGTAGGCCTGCGCCGAGTGTGCTAGCGTTGTGAACGACCGTTCGATCAAGAGGCGAATAGCTAAAACAAAATCGATCGCCAAATGGTGTACGATAAAGATCAGTTAGAATGAAGTCGCAGGCACTTCGCGCCGTATTAAGAAATTGATTTTCGCGGGTTACTTCGTAGGCGTCCAAGAAAGCATGACCAATGAAAGCCGTATTGACAACAGTAGGGGTATATTTAGGCAGAAAAAACACACGGCTTTGCCAATCAAAATTATATCCCCAGCATGAGCCTGAATATCCTTTACTCTCGCATGATTGTAGCAACTCCACAAAACGATGAATGCGCGGGAGATATTTATCATCATGAGTTTGTTGATAAAGTCGGCAGGAGGCGCTGAGAAAAAGTCCAAGCCCTTTTGGATTGTATTCCTTACGAATTCCCAATATAGGTCTTAAGTTGATTGGCAGTCGTTTTAGAGACTGTATCGATAAGGTTCGAATGAACTTGGTGAGGCTTATGGCGGACAAAATAGGGCTATTCAGAGCGTCATAACAATCGTATCCCTTAAAATTTTCGCGTTCAAGGTAAGAGTCCAGTTTTTGGATGGTTGCTTTCGCAAGGGTCATGCAGGAATGGCCTTGGAAATGATTTTTGTTGCCGGAACTCCTACCGCGATGCAATTTGCCGGGAGAGATTCTAAAAGGACCCCATTAGCACCTACCTCCGAATTGTCACCAATCGAAATATTTCCCATCACCTTTGCCCCGGCCCACAGTTTGACATTGTTTCCAATTTGAGGTGCTCCGCTTCCGGTCGTAACACCCTGGCATATCAGGCATCGTTCCCCAAAAACGGTATTTTTTCCTATAACGATCGAAAGGCCGTGATAGATATTGAGCCCTCGGCCAATGGTGGCATAGGGTGAAATATCGACGTGCGTCAAAAGTTTTGATATGCGGTGCACCAAATCACGGGCGACACCCATGTGATAATTGTGAAAAAAGCGTGAAACGCGGTAAAGATAAAGTGCTTGAAATCCGCTGTCTCCAAAAGACTTAATGAAGAAAGTTAGAAAGGGAAACCGGCTATAACGGTATCGCTTCAGATTCTTTTGAGATTCAAAAATGAAAAGGAGATCGTACTTAAAATCAAAAGTCGTGAAGGGTAACTGTACGATCAACCATAAGGCCGCAAGATAGAATAGGCTGCCGAATATAACCAAGGCTATCGGTGTCAAATAGATGATCAGTAAGTCGGAGAGCCCAATGTGAATGTCCAGAGTCATACCTGGATCGTTTGTCCTTTCGACAAAGACTCTAGAATTTTGAATGTGACATTGGATGTGTAGACGGAGTCATCAAATGAAATGGGGGATTGGATCCCGGATTGGATACTTTCAATAAATACACGGAGCA
>JANNSF010000197.1:0-29220 GCA_031402315.1 bacterium
TCGAAGAACATCGCAGTCGTACTCATAATTTTGGCCTATTTGAAGATTATAGGAAGCCTCCGGAAACGTCACGTCGTGATCAGTCCAGGTTTTCATATTTCGGATGCGTAACTGTTTGAAGCCGTTTTTGCGCTCATAGATCGCAAGGTGACTGCGAAATGGCTCCACGCCGAGCAGCATTGTATCTTCTCGATGAGGAATAATTTCTTTCCACAAGCTCTTCTCAAACTCATGGATACCCGTTTGCATAAGTTTGAAGTTTTGAGCGCCTTCATTGGTCACAATAAAAATGAAATTTTCCCATGACGTAATAGAGTATTCAATCCCCTGAATACGTGGCGAAAAAAGCACGGGATCTTTACGCGGGGCATTACAATCGATGATACGTATTTCAGACGTAATTTTACTTTGTAGGTGGATAAAGATAAATCGCGAATCACGCGACTTTGAGAGTTCGACAAAAAAACGCTCGTCCGGTTCTTCATAGACGAGCTCACTCTCTTTTTCCAGAGTGTGTCGATAGACCCTGTAGGGTCGTGAGGCATGATCCAATGTCGTGTAGAAAACTGTTTGATGATCGGAGGCCCACTCGACATCGTAATAGGTATTGGGAATAGAATCCCGGATTGAACCCGCTGAAACGTCCATTATTTTAAGATCGTATTTCTCGGAGCCGTCCGTATCGGTCGAATAGGCAAGAAACTCATGATTCTCACTGATTTTGAAAACACCAAGAGAAAAATAAGGGTGACCTACCGCAAGTTTATTGCAATCAAGAATTATTTCCTCGGGCGATTGCAGGGAATCTTTTTTGCGGGCGTAAATCTTGTATTGCTGTTTTTTTTCATGCCGTGAGTAGTACCAATAGATACCTTTTCGAGCCGGCACCGTTGCATCGTCCTCTTTCATGCGACTTACCATCTCCTCATAAAGCTTTTCCTGCAAAGGCTCCGTGGGCAACATCTCGACGTCTGTAAACCGATTCTCCGCCTCCAAATAAGCGATGACATTGGGATCGTTGCGGTCTCGTAGCCAAAAGTAGAGGTCGTCAAAATTTCGTCCGTGCCGCGTGATGGGATGCGATTGCTTTTTTGCACGCGGAGGCTTAGGACGGTTGAAAAACTTATGTATAAAATTCATGAGGAAAATATCCCTGTTCTGCAAATTGGTTCGGTGCCATTCTACTGAAGAACCGGCGCCAATTTCAATTCTAAACTTCAATTTCTAAGAATAGCCGGAGCTACGTACTACCCATAAGAGGTGAATTGCGCGATTGTATGAAACCTTTAAGGGAAAGTTACGAACTACCAAAGTAGAATGCCCTTCTAAAGAACACTTTTCGAAGAAAGACTTACGATGAAGAAATGGTTACCACTGGTTTTCATGTTTTCATTTTCACTTTTTGCCCAGCGATTGACATTTGAAACGATCGGTCTCGCTCAAGGATTGCCCCAGAATAGCGGCAATGCGATTTGGCAGGATCGGCTTGGATTTATCTGGATCGGAACACAGGATGGACTTGCACGTTGGGATGGCTACAAAATGAAAATATTTCAAAGTGATCCGTCCGATTCGAATTCACTCGTGGATAATTTTATTTTGACTATTAAAGAGGATCGCGAGGGAAATCTGCTGATCGGCACTAACAACGGCTTCAGTTTGTTTGATCCACGAGTTGAAAAATTCAAAAACTACAGAAGTCAGCGTGATAATCGGGCGGGGCTAAGCGGCAATGTCGTGCGGGGTATCATGCAAGACGCTTCGGATAAAATATGGCTGGCCACTCAAGGAGGGGGAGTCTCCGTTTGGGACCGATCGGCCGAAAAATTTCAGGTCTACCATTCGGACAGTATGAATCGGACGACGCTAAGTTCCGATCAAACGGCTTATTTGCTATGTGATACAAAGGGAAGAGTCTGGGTCGCAACATCGGCCGGATTGGATTTGTTTCATCCGAAGACAATTTCATTTGAGCGAATTCCGGCTTTTCAAGGTTCAAATGTGACGTCTCTATACGAGGATCGGCAAGGATCGTTTTGGGTTGGAACGACGCTTGGATTGTACCGTTACGATCCCTCGACAGGCGCCAAAGAATCATTTCGATCCGATGCAAAGGACCGATCGACGCTATCCAGCGATTTTATTAATCATGTGTACGAAGATCGCTCCGGTTCCCTTTGGGTGGGCACAACCGTGGGGTTGAATGAAATGGATCGTCAGTTGGGAAAATTCACCCGATATATCCACGATGCCCTGGACCCGCAGAGTATTGCCGAAGATGTTATTAGCGCTATTCTTGAGGATCGATCAGGATCGATTTGGGTTGGTACCGGAGGCGGTGGCGTCAGCAAGTTCAACCGCGTTCAAAAAAAGTTTCGTGTTTATCGTAACGAGCCGTCCAATCCGCAATCGCTTCGTCACAACCTTATTTGGTCTTTTGTAGAGAAAAATAAGAATGAGATATGGCTCAGTACGCAAGGTGCCGGCATTGTAAAATTCGACCCGCAAACCGGGGTTGCGCGACACTTTCGATCGGATCCCAACAACAAAAAATCTATCGGTTCGGATGTCGTCTTTGCACTTCGTCAAGACAGTCATGGTGTCTTGTGGGCAGGCACCTCCAACGCGGGCTTAAATAGCTTTGATCCGTCGTTCCCGGAAAAGGGCTTTATCCGTTATCCACCCGGTCGCGACTCTTTGCAATAGGCCTTTGTTCGCGCCATCAATATCGATGCGGAGGATCAAGTGTGGGCCGGAACGTTTGGAGGAGGGCTCAGTGTTTTGGATGCGGGCCGAAAAAGGTTTATGACTTACCTCAATAACCCCGACGACTTGAAGTCTCTTGCGAATAATTTTATTCTGACGCTCTATCGTGATCGCGATGGCACGTTGTTTATTGGTACTCTCAATGGCCTTAGTATTTTCGACGCTAAAACGCAACAGTTCACCAATTTTTATCACGACCCGAAAAATTCGAATTCTCTCAGCGGCAGCCGCATCCGTTCCATATTTCAGGATTCGAAAGGTATTTACTGGGTGGGCACCGACGATGGTCTCAGTCGGTGGGATCGTGGGATCAATATGTTCCAGCGCATTACAAAAAATGACGGACTGCCCAATAATGTGGTCTATGGAGTACTCGAAGACGATCACGGCCGTTACTGGATCAGCACCAACCGGGGCCTTTCACGGATGACCGCCGATGCCTCGCATCATTATTCCTTTAGAAACTATGACGTTGACGACGGGTTGCAAAGCCGGGAATTCAATACGAATTCATTTTTGAAGTCGGAAGATGGCGAGATGTATTTCGGCGGCGTGAATGGCCTCAATATCTTTCACCCGGACAGCGTCCGCGACAATCTGAATCTTGCGCCGATTGTACTCACGGGTTTTAATACCAATGGGTCCCATTACCAAATGGATGAATCCATATGCTTTTGCAAGGCCATCGAGATTAGCTATAAAGAAAACTATTTCTCACTGGAATTTGCTTCGCTGGATTATGCCAATCCGGAAAAAAATCAGTACGCGTACAAGATGGATGGCTTCGAAGAAGACTGGACGTACTCAGGCAATCGCCGTTTCGTCAGCTACACCAATTTGGAACCAGGAACTTATACCTTTCATGTAAAAGGTACCAACAGCGATGGTTTATGGAATGAGGTTGGCGCTTCGGTGGTGATCACGATTACGCCGCCATTTTGGAAGACGTGGTGGTTTCGCTTGATGACGCTACTTGCGATCGTGGGCAGCATTGTTTCGATGCATAAAGTGCGAACCCGCTCGATCAAGACTCAGAAGCGGAAACTGGAACAGGAAGTTATTCAGCGGACCAAAGAGATCAATCAACAAAAAGAAATTCTGGTCGAACAAAACGATCAATTGATCGGTCAGAGCCGCGAGATCGAGGCGCAGCGCGATACGCTTCAGCAGATCAATGGTCAACTTGAGCTTGCGATTGTGAATTTGAAAAACGCGGAAGCGCAATTGATCCAAGCCGAAAAAATGGCTTCGCTGGGTCAAATGGTGGCCGGTATCACGCATGAAATCAATAATCCCCTATCCTTTATTGACAGTAATTTGCCGTTTTTTGAAGACTATTCTAAACGATATGCGGCGATTATCGGAGAAATAGAGTTACATCTTGGCGCTCACGCGTCCAATGGTATGCAGAAAGAATTGGAACGGATAAAGGAGAAATATGAATTCGCACTGATCAACCGCGACACGCTGGATATTGTGAATTCCTGTCGTCATGGCTCCAAACGAATTAAGCAGATCGTTGATGATCTTCGCCAGTTTTCGCGCCTCGACGAGAGCGGTACAAAGCAAACCAATCTTAACGATTGCTTGGATACAACGCTGACGTTGTTGGAAAATCAATACTCGGATCGCATTGAGGTCCATAGAGAATATGGTAAGTTGCCCCTTGTTGAATGTTATCCGGCCAAACTAAATCAGGTCTTTTTGAATATTCTCACGAATGCAATTCAGGCAGTATCGTCCGGTGGAGTCGTGGAGGTCGCAACGGAGGTGCAGGGGGATTGGGCCATTGTCAGGATCAAGGATAACGGCCAGGGAATGACGGAGGCTATAAAACATAAAATTTTTGATCCGTTTTTTACTACCAAGGACGTCGGTAAAGGAACGGGTTTAGGACTTTCGATCGCGTATGGCATTATTAAAGAACATAACGGAAATATAGATGTTGAGAGTCAACCTGGCACAGGCTCTACCTTTGTGATTCGGATACCTATTTTGTTCAATGGTTTGGGCAAGTTTAATGCTCGAAATAACTAATGGTTATTTCTGTTTTTCAGCGAAAAGCATCTCCAAAATGAGATTATGGGTCAACGAGAATGAAATAAAAATTTAAGAATAGAATGAAATGAAAGGACAAGAATTGTGAGCCACTGTTTTTTGACTCTGGCGACAGCATTGATAGTGGGATTGCCGGCGCTAACATTTGCGCAGCAAAAAGTAGGAGTAACTTTCGGTGGAAACAAAGATGACAGAGGGGTTCATACGATAAAAACCTCCGATAACTCGCTGTTAACAGTCGGTGTTACAGAGATGACCGCAAGGGGAGAAGATGTATTTGTTGTTAAAACAGACTTGCTAGGGAATAAAATGTGGGAGAAGAATTTCGGCGGCCGTAAGGATGATGCAGGTTGGGATATTATGGAAACAGAGGGCGGCAAAAATTATTTAATAAGTGGCTGGTCGGACAGTTTCAGTGAGGGCGGAGATGAAGATATCCTCTTACTAAAAATTTCAAGCGAGGGTATCCTTATATGGATTAAGACACTGCCAAAAACTGGTGCTGAACGATGCTGGAGCATGCAGAAACTCAAAAATGGGAATATTGTCTTGATTGGTCAAACACAGAATTCTATTTCAAGAAGTATGAACGGATTGATAACTAAAATAGACACTGATGGCAATATCTTAGAGCAATACCTCTATGGACAGGCAAAGTATAACAGGTTATTCTATTGCACTGAAACACCTAATGGCGATTTACTTGTTGCCGGAATCGCAAGAATAGACAGTACGGCAGAAAATAGTGGCTGGGTATTGGTCGTAGATAATGAAGGGAAACAGAAGGCATCCACTAAACTAGCTTCAATAAAAAACATAACTACACATGGGGTTTTGCCAATTTCAAGGCATGAAATTATGATCTATGGCTATGCCCAATCAGATACGGCTAAAAATCAAAGAGCTATCTATTTTGCCATGTTTGATGTTCGTGGAAATTTTTTGTGGGAGAAAGTAACCCATGAAAAAGACTCCATGAATCATGGCATCGGTGCAATTGTTACATCGTCGGGTTCGATTCTCCTCACCGGTTATAGCCGGCCACTTTATGCCGGAAAGTGGGATGGTGTAATCTACGAGTTTTCTAGAAGCGCAGAAATGAAGTGGAAAAAAAATTTTGGCGGACCTGAATCGGATCAACCCTATGGCATTGTCGGAGTATCAAATAATAACTATGTCATTACAGGTCTTACCAAAAGTTTTGGAAACGGTGGCGATGACATGTGGCTGGTCTGGGTGGATGAAAAGGGCAATGTGGTAAAGTAAATTTTACGTCGATGTGTTGACTTCGCTCAATTGATATCGACCAATTCCTGAAATCAGACATTGGTTAGTAATTTTGTCTGTTATGCCCACCTAGAATCAGCTCCCCAAAATGGGGGATATGGGGTCAAAATGGGCAACCTTTCCGTATATTTAGCGAACACGCACCATATACGGAAAGGACATGATTTTATGAAATTGTTTTTAGCAGCTATTCTTATTGCGACCTCTATTTTTTCTCAAACGACGCCGACTCCGTGTTCGATGCGCGAAGCCGCACAATTTGATTTTTGGATAGGAGACTGGAACCTGGAGTGGAAAGATACCACCGGGAAATCGTTTTTTGGGTATAATACAATCACCAAAGAATATGGTTCATGCGTCATTCGCGAAAATTTCAGGGACAGTGCTTCGGCGTACTTTGGGATGAGCGTTTCGATGTTTGTTCCTTTGACCGGGAAATGGCATCAGACATGGGTGGACGATACAGGCTCGTATCTTGATTTTACGGGAGGATGGAAGGACGGAAAAATGACTTTGTCACGGAGTTTTGTCGGTTCCAAAGGAAAAACCGTCATGCAACGGATGGTCTTTTCCAATATGACAAAAAATGAAATCGATTGGAACTGGGAGAACTCCTTGGATGGAGGTAAAACCTGGAATCTGAAGTGGAAAATTCACTATACAAGGCGTGGGTAATCCTTTCAGAGTCGAAAAAACATAGCAGTCCATCATCACTTCACCTATATTGAAATTGTCAAATAAAAAATAGATCGGCTATGAGATTTTTCTATCTTACATGTGTATATACTTCTGTACTGCTTTCGCAAGAATCCAAACTCTATTTTGAGCGAATGTCGCTTGATCAGGGGATCTCTTACAATACGGTATTCGCAATGCATCAGGATTCGCGAGGTATGCTGTGGTTTGGCACACTGACGGGACTCATTCGTTTTGACGGATTCCGGTCGACGCTGTATCGTCACGATCCCAATAATCCTTTTTCCCTTTCGCATGATGATGTGATCAGTATCACGGAAGACTCTAAAAAGAAAATGTGGATCGGAACCTACGATCGCGGGCTAAATCGGCTTGATCCCTTCACCGGCGAATGCGTGCGCTATGTATACGACCGCAAGGACAGCACTTCTATCAGTTCGAATATTGTCTGGTCCGTATTGGAAAATGAGGAGGACATCTGGGTGGGTACAGAAGGGGGCGGACTGAATCGCCTTCTCACGAGCGGAAAATTTGAGAGGATAAAAAATTCACCCTCTAAAATTCGGAAAATTTATCGGGATAAGCGCGGCCAGATATGGCTTGGTTGCGAAGACGATGGCCTTATGAAGTTTGATCCGGAAAATAGAATATTTACTCGCGTCCCAATGATCAGATCCGATGGGCGTGTCGCCAAGTTGTATTCAGTATTTTCAATTTTGGAAGATCATCAAGGAAAATTTTTAATTGGTATGAATCGCGGCCTTTTTCAACTTGAAGGGGACACACTTCGCCGCGTTGTGATTCCGGGACAAGAGTCGTATGCCGTCATTAATTCCGTAACGGAAGATTTTGAGAATAACTTATGGCTTGGAACGGCCCAAGAAGGACTTATTCAGGTTAATAGAGATCGTACGGTTTCGGTGGTTCATAAAAATAGTTCTTCGGATCCTCGTTCTCTGGCCAGCGATGCGGTCGTCGGTGTGATGGAAGACTCATCGGGCGTCCTATGGGTTGGAACTTATTATGGCGGACTTCAAAAAGCTTTACGAAACTCGAGGTTTGAGTGGATTCAATCGGGGCAAAAAACAGGGGGAATAACGCTCGATTATGTCAATGCGATGATGATGGATGCACAGGACAATCTATGGATTGGTCACAATGGTGGGCTGGATCGGGTTGAAAAAAACGGGAATCTTACACAGTTCAAAGAAACGATTTTTGACATAAATAGTATGTCCGTGATGGCGGTGAATTCCATCTATCAAGCGCGCGACAAACATATCTTCGTTGGTTTCATAAGCCGTGGTTTGATTGAACTCGATTCAAATGGGAATAAGATTCGAACGTTTTTGGACGAAAAAAATAGGTCCGGTTTTCTACCTATCACTGAAGTATCGGAGGGTGAAAAAGATCGTCTGTGGATCGGAACCCTGGGTCGTGGTGTCGTTTTGCTCGATCGGACAACGAATAAGATAGATGAACTTCGGAGCCCGGAGAGCGAATACGGTCTTTCAAATGCGGTTTTGTCAATTGTCAGAGATTCACAAGGCCGCATGTGGGTTGGATCTTATGGCGGTCTTCGGGTCTACACGATCGCAGGAAAAATGATGAAAGAATACTATCACGATATGAATGACCCAAAGTCCCTCGCCGGCAATTATGTGTTTTCAATTTTTGAAGATTCCCGAGGTCAGATTTGGATTGGAACGAATTCCGGGCTCAGCCTGCTCTTGCCCGATGGTTCATTTCGTAACTATCGCGAGCCCGAAGGTCTTTCGAGTCAGGTTATTTGTGGTATCGAAGAGGATTCGGAAAAGAACTTATGGATTAGCACACAAAAAGGCCTTAGTCGATACGACGTCAAAGCAGAAAAATTCAATCGTTACAATATGGGAGATGGTTTGCCTACGAATATGTTCAACTTTCGATCGGCGGTAAAAAATTCGGAAGGTAAGATTTACTTTGGTACTATCCGCGGGGCCGTGGGTTTTCAACCTAAAGACTTCAAGGACCGGATGTATCAGCCAAAAATGATCATTTCCGACATTAAAGTTTTTAATGAAAAAGTGCCGTGGGAAAATGACCAAATATATCTCGCCTACGATCAGAATTTTTTCACGATCGAATTCTCCGCCGTGGATAACGTCGCGCCTGGAAAAAATCAATTTATGCACCGTCTGGAGCCCATTGAGAAAGCATGGCGAAATTCAGAAGATGTGCATGAAGCAAGTTACACAAACATTGCTCCGGGGGATTATGAGTTTCACTTACGAGGTACCAATAGTGACGGTGTTTGGAGTTCAAAAGAGATGGTCTTTAAGATTTTTATTGCACCGCCCTTCTGGAAGACAAGTTGGTTCCTTGGAATCGTGGTTGCATTTATTCTAGCAGCCATATGGATATTCCACAAAATGATTTCGAAGAAGCAAATACGGTATGCCCTCGAGATGGAGAGGATTCGTTCGGCGGAACGGGAACGAATGCGCGAAGAAATATCAAAAGATTTTCATGATGAACTTGGTCATAAGTTGACCAAAATAAGTCTTTTCAGCGAGTTATCACGTCGCGCGAAAGATGTCCGTCAATCGTCTGAATTTCTGAATAAGGTTAGTGAGGCGGCGCAATCGCTTTCAGCTAATACGCGTGATTTTATCTGGGCGCTGGATCCGGAAAAAGATACGTTATACGATTTGGTAATCCGTCTTCATGATTTTGCGCGGGACGTATTTGATAAAACGGGCATGACTTTTTTTGTTGAAGGAATGGATCAAAAATTGGAGGCCGTTTTTCTCACGATGACGTGGCGTCGCCATCTGACTTTGATTTTTAAGGAAGCTATGCATAACGCATTAAAACACTCCGAGGCGAAGGAAATCCGGCTACGCGTGAGTCTTTCTGAGAATCAACTGGAGTTGAGTTTATCGGATTCCGGAAAAGGGTTGTCCCCAGCCATCGGATCCGATCATCATGGTCTAAAAAATATGGACGAGCGCGCAAAGATCATCGGAGGTCAATTGGATATTGTCTCTGAGCCGTACACCGGTACGAGCGTTCGATTTAGCGGGATACTTCCGGCGGTGCGGAGAAGTGTTGCCAAAGAACCCGGTTCGAATTGGATCGCTACGCTTAAGAGCTTATTTGTATGATATCCATTCTGCTCATCGAAGACGATCGAGATATCCGTGAAGCGCTCAGATTACTTATAGAAAGTACGGAGGAAATGACTTGCCGCGGAGCGTTTCGTTCGGCCGAAGCGGCGCTCAAGGCCGATCTGATCCAGATTGACATTACATTGCTTGATGTAGAATTACCGGGCATGACGGGGATAGAGGTCATTCCGCTGCTACGTGACAAAGGGTTGACCGGACAAATACTCATGCTGACCGTTCACCAGGAAGATCATATCGTATTTGAATCGTTATGCGCCGGCGCGACGGGTTACCTGATCAAGACCACGCCGCCGGATAAGATACTCGATGCCATACGGGAAGCCCATGAGGGCGGAGCGCCCATGAGCGCGGGCGTAGCGCGTATGGTGATCGGATCGTTTAAGAAAAATACGAGTCCAGTCTTGACCCCGCGCGAAAATGAGATTCTCGGTTTTTTGTGCCAGGGTCATTCGTATAAAATGGTTGCGGATGCTATGAATATCTCGCGCGAAACGGTGCATTCACATATCAAAAGCATATACAAAAAACTCAACGTGAATTCGAAATCCGAAGCCGTGATTAAGGCCATTAAGGGTAAATTGGTTTAATTCTAAATGCGTTGCGAATCGTTTGAAAGACATGAATTGTGAAACGTACGGACATATTAATCTTAGAAAAGGAATAATTAATGATAAAATTTAGAATCGGTATAAATAGTGTATTTTACACAATCTCGTCAGGATACAATTTTGAATTTGTCTCAATGTGAATTTGCATATCTATATTGAACGCCGAAATATTACTCCGGCACCTAGTCCGAAACGAGCCCTCTAAATGCCTTCTCATTTTTCTTGTTGATTTGCGATCGGAAATGTTTTAGCATTAACCATAATTTTCAACGCATTGAAGCGATCCCTAAATCTGTAAGGCTTTTTAAGTTATGAAGTTTTATGTACTCCTGATTTCTTTGCTTTTTGCAACACACTCATTTTCTCAAAATATTGCGTCCGGACAAAAAGACTCCGTCCTGAATGTCGGTGATGCGGCGCCCAATTTTTACCTCAAATTTTTAGATGACGAAGAGTTTTATTCAAAGGACTATTACGGTGATACGCGGAGTATGCCGAAAGCGCGAAAGGAACGAAATAATATCGTTTTCAGTTTTTTTGCGAGTTGGTGCGGCCCGTGTCGCAAGGAGATTCCCGAACTGGAAAAACTTCAGGAAAAGTATCCGGACGTCCGCATTATTCTGATCAATGTCGCAGAAGATAAAGCCAAAGTGATGGAACATCTCAAAACCACGCCCATCAAACTCCCTATACTGCTCGATATTTACGGTAAAACTTCTGAAAAATTTAACGTCAAAGACAAAGGCGTCGCGCTGGCTGTTCTGCCGACACTGGTTATGATCCGCAAAGACGGCACCCTTCATTTCTACAAAAAAGGCTACCATGAAGGTGACGAGCAGAAAATAGAAGAGCAATTGTTGTCGCTGATTCAATCGGGAAGCTAGTTTATACATTTCTTGAAAAATTCATAGTTCTTAAATTTTTAGGAGATCACGATGAAGAGATTACTCTCCATGGCGGTTGTCATCTTATTAATGGCGGTCGGCGTATGTGCGCAGGATAAGCCAAAACTAAAAACAGTCGCCGTCACCGAATTTCTGTCCACGGGCGGGCTGTCGAAGACTGAAACAGGGACGCTGAGCAATCGCTTCCGCGGAATGCTCGTTCAGACGGCAGCCTTTCAGGTGATCGAGCGAGAACAAATGAACGCGATTCTCAAGGAACAGGATTTTACGCTGACGGATAATTGCAATTCGGCCGAGTGCGCGGTGCAGGTCGGACAGATGCTGGGCGTGGAACAGATGATTAGCGGCGATATCGGCAAACTTGGTACAACGTGGACGGTCGACTTGCGCCTCATCGATATTACGACCGGAAAAATTATTCAGACTCAGACCGGTAATTATAAAGGCGCCATTGACGGACTGCTTGATATCATGTCGGACATCGCGTATAAATTTGCAGGGATTAAAAATCCCAATCCGCCATCGATTCAGTACGGCGAAAAATCCAACAAGACTTTATGGTATGTGATTGGGGGAGTCGCTGTGGTTGGCAGTGGTGCGGCCTTTCTGCTCGGCGGCGGTGCCTCCGGTAAAAAAGGAAGCCCTGTCACGATTGGTATTCCAGCCTGGCCTAACGAGTAACGGAGTAAAAAATTCATGAAAAAATTTACGATTATTCTCTTCCTATTAGCGGTCCACACAGCATCGGCGTTTTCTCAGACAGGACGCCAAAAGGATTCGCTTGCGCTGGTGACTCTGTACGATAGTCTTGGCGGAGCGAACTGGACAACTAAAACTAACTGGCGTACGAATACCGCGATCTCGACTTGGTACGGCGTCACGTTGGATACGATTCTTCAGCGCGTGACTAGTCTCGTACTTGGCAATAACAATCTCCAAGGAATCCTTCCTCAAAGAATTGGAAATATAGACAGTCTGACGCAACTAGACCTTGCTCAAAACAAGATTAATGGAATCATTCCGGATACTCTATATCACCTGATACGATTGTCCACAGTTTATCTTAATTTTCAAAATACCAACGGCTTTGGCATCAGTGGCACTATTTCTCCGAAGATTGGTCAACTTCAACGTTTGCAAATTTTGTATCTTTATACAAATAAAATTAGTGGTACGATCCCTCCGGAAATTGGCAATTGCAAAAAACTGATGAGTTTGGACTTAGGTAATAACTTGCTGACCGGTAGCATTCCAGTCGAGCTCGGTGACTTATTTTTCTTACAGTCTCTTGGTTTGTCAAGTAACGTCTTAAGTGGCACGATTCCGGACTTGTCGGGTTGTGCGTCGCTGTCGACCATTAATCTAAGCACCAATCGGCTCACCGGAAAAATCCATCCATCCATCTGGACAAGAACGAATCTATTTAGTTTGACTTTGAATGATAATCGGCTCAGTCCGGACAGTATTCCGAGCGCTATTGGCAATCTGACCAACTTGGACTATCTGCAATTGATCAATGACTCTCTGATTGGAGAGATTCCGGCCGCGCTCAGCAATTGTACAAAACTACGTGGCATATTTCTCACGGGGAATAGCTTATCCGGAAGAGTGCCTGACTTGTCGGCGTTCAATCTACTGCAATTTCTTTGGATTGATAGAAACAGGTTCGATAGTTTACAGAATCTGACGCCTTTGCCTGTTCTATCCGATTTGGAAATAAATAATAACCGATTTGATTTTAATGACATCGAGCCGAATGTCGGAGCCGCAACGACATTTACCTATTCGGGCCAAGACAGTCTTGGTGCCGGTACGACGATCACGCTACCCGTTGGAGCGCCGATGACTTTAAGCGTTTCGCCGGGCGGAACGGCCAATTCCTATCAATGGACAAAAAATAATATTGATATTGGCGGAGCGACTTCTGCAACTTATACCATCGCATCCACTTCGACGGCCAATCAAGGCAGCTATGGGTGTCGCATGACCAATGCCAATGTGCCGGGGCTGACGTTGTATTTGAAACAGAAAAAATTTGTAAGTGATTTTCCAGCCGCCGCACCGCAAAATGTCACCGCGATTCCTGCCGGATTAAATGCCTATGTGAAGTGGAATAAGAGTTTGGAAGGCGATGTAAAAAAATATAAAATTTTTCGCGACGTGGTCACCAATCCTACGACGCTTGTGGATTCGACGACAAGTATTTCCGATACGCTAAAATATTTTTCGGGCCTCACGCATAATACCCTTTACTATTTTCGCGTAACCGCGGTGGACACATTCAATCAGGAAAGCGCCTTTTCAAGTACCGTGAGTGCTTTGGCGTTTGATCGACGTATTACCGATTCCCTGGCGCTTATAAGTTTCTACGACAGTCTTGGCGGCGCGGCATGGACGACAAAAACAAATTGGAAATCGGGAGCCATTAATACTTGGTTTGGAATAACGATGGACGCGGCGCTTAATCGTGTGGCTAAGATACAATTATCAAATAATAATGTGATCGGAAGATTGCCGATTCAAATCGGAAATCTCGACAGTCTTAAGGAACTCAACCTAGGACCTTGCCGAATAACCGGCTCTATACCCGACACCCTATTCAATCTTAAGAGACTTTTAGAATTGAATTTGGTTAACACAACGTCTCCCGGCCTAACCGGTCCTCTCTCACCGAGAATAGGAGAACTCACGAGGCTAACGGCAATCGACATTTATAATAACTCCCTTTCCGGGTCTCTCCCGCCTTCTATCGGAAATTGTAAAAGTTTGGTTTCATTGCGCCTCGCCCAAAATCTATTTACAGGGGCAATACCTGACCAGATATGGACATTGACAAACTTAAAGTATCTTTGGCTTGGCCCCAATCGTTTTAGCCCGGGTCCGTTGTCTCCATCCATCACCAATGTGCAACTCTGGGTTCTTGATGCACAGGGCGATTCCCTCACATCCATACCGGATTTATCTTCGATGGGAGGCCTCTATCGCCTTGAATTAAATAATAATATGTTGACGGGCAAAATACCGTCCTGGATATGGAATAAAACAAGCCTGAGTCACATTCTCAATCTTAGCAATAATCCGTTTTCACAAGACACATTACCGAATGCGATCAGCGGCCTTTTCAATTTACAGAATATTTTTTTAAAGAATGACTCTTTGATTGGCCAACTCCCTTCAACCGCCGGAGATTTTTCTGACGCCGTGTCATTGGACTTTAGTTCTAACAACCTCTCCGGTCGCGTGCCAAATTTAGACGGATTGACTAGTATTTCAAGCCTTACGATTAATGACACCAAACTCGATAGTATGCCGAGTTTAATATCACTCTCAGGACATCTGAATTTTATTAATATGTCAAATAGCCGGTTTGACTTTGGCGATATCCAAAGAGCGAAAGCATCGAATGCCGCCACGGTACTATATTCAGGTCAGGACAGCATTCCTGCGCCATCGGAAAAGTCCATCCCTAGTGGAAATAGTTTTACGGTGAGTGTAGTCACAGGCGGAACTGGAAATTCATATCAGTGGCAATTGAATAACACGGATATTAGCGGAGCGACATCTGCAAGCTATTCGACCACGGCTTCCGCTTCGACAATCGGCGGCTATCGCTGTAAAATCACGAATACCAATGTTGCCAATCTGACGCTTTACACGAAGACCACGCGTATTATTCTTGAACTGTCGCCGGCCATTCCGCAGCTTGCCTCCGCTACACCGGGAAATCAATCCATTGTGATGACGATGCGAAGTTCAGAAAAAGATTTATTGCGCTTTCGTATTTTTGCGGATACGATTTCCGGCTCATCAATACTAAGAGATTCGACCCTTTTGCGCACGGACACCGTGAAAACGCTGGCCGGACTTTTAGCGGGGCGCACATACTTTGTACGCGTGGCCGCGGTGGATACTACGGGACTTGTCAGTGGATTTTCAAATGAAATTATCGTTACGCCCGATGGTGTGCCCGGCATCGTGATCGCTTCGGCGACTACTTTGTCCGACACGCGAATCCGACTTAATTGGTCAACACCTTATGTCAGCGGCATTGCTTCAAAATATAGACTATTTCGCTCTGCAGCCGGCGGGGCTTTTTCGCAAATTGATTCCGTCACTGCGCCGGGTTTCATCTATACGGATTCGATTCTGACATCGAATACACTGTACAACTATCAAATTTATGCAATTAATTCCTATGGCGTATCGAATGCCGCAACGACTGGAATACCAACGTTACCGGTTATAACAGCAGGAGTGGTTCAAGTCGCGCCAACAAGCCCGACGGAGGATCAGGCTACCACCATCAGCGCTACGATCACCGGGCAAGCGCTTACAGCTAAACTCTTTTTTGGGAAACCCAATCAGACTCAAATTGATTCGCTGACGATGGTCGCAACCGGCACTACCTACTCCGCGCAAATTCCAACTTCCTCGGTTAGTCTGCTTGGTGTGTGGTTTCAAATTCGCTTGCAAAATAATGGAGGTACGGTCTGGTATCCTGCTTCGGGTCGAGTGGAGATTCCCGTACAAATCAAGTCGTCATCGATCACGGCGCTTACCACCAATGGTGTATTTCCTTTAGGCCTCGCGTCCGGTGGATTTAATACGGTTTGCATTCCGTATACCGTGAATTTCGATCTCAAGCAGATTCTCGGTGACAAGATATTATCCGGGCTGGAACCGACCAATTGGCGTATGTTTTCGGTCAACCCCTTCACCGGAGCTTTGGAAGATGTAGAAAATATCACGACCGGGAATGCGTTTTTCCTCAATGTCATTGGAAATTCGAATAGCACGATTTTATCCCAAATTCCGGTCGGCAGTACGAATTCAAAAGCGGTTTTTGACAACTATGTGCTCAAGCCAAGCTGGAACCTGGTTCCATGGCCTTTTGCGTATTCAGCAAATTTGTCGGTACTTGACAACACCAAGATCGGTAAACTGTGGCAGATGGTGGACAATGAATGGGTAGAAGTAACGCAAGTGAAACCATACGGCGGACTCGCCATCAAAAATAAAACAGCCGGCGATGTGACTGTTGGCTCAGTAATATCGGCGGCGCTCAGTAAGCCCCAGAGTATACCGCCGTTTTACATGCAGATTAACGCGAAGACCAAACACCGTAAGGATCGGTACAATTTTGTCGGTATGAGTGAGAGTGCCAAGGATGGGTACGACGATACCGACGAATCGGAGCCTCTAAATATGGGCGACTACGTGAGTCTCAGTTTCAAAAATGATCAGGAATCGCTATCCACCGATATGAGAACTCTTGGCGCGGATGGACATATTTGGGAAATGAATATCACCAATAGGACTTCGGATGAAAAAGCGACGCTCGATTGGGAAATGCAAACGATACCATCGGATTTTCAAATAATGATGATCGATCTTTCGAATAATCACTGGATTGATATGACCAAAGTCACCACTTATTTCTTTACGTCACACGAGGAGAATCCTTTTAAGATCATTGCCGGCGGTGGGGAATATGTAAGAAAGCAAATGGACGCCATAAGTCAAACGTTGCCGGACCGATTTGACCTCGCTCAAAACTATCCAAATCCGTTTAATCCGACAACGCAAATAAAATTTGACATCGCGAAACCGACCCATGTGAAGCTTATTATCTATAACATGCTTGGCCAGGAAGTGGCGACACTTGCGAATGGATTTTACACTACCGGACGGTACAATCTGCCATGGAATGGCCATGACCTTAGCGGTCGTCAGGTTGCGAGCGGCGTTTACATCTACCGGATTGAAACTGATACGTTTACCAAAAGCAGGAAGATGTTACTGATTAAGTGATTTCTGTCGACTAATCCGATTCAGTCGGGAAGCTGAGTCTTCGAAAAATTACATTTCCTGTAAGTATTTATGTACGAAACGAATTGCCGGTATTGCCTGTTAACTCCACCACGCTTTAATCCATTGCTTCGATACGTGCACACCTTTTTCGTAATCATCTACAACCACAATCAATGATTGGAATGGTCACTGTATTGAACCAAGATATTCACGTTCGCGTCGGCCATTTTCCTGCAAAACATTCCTAATTGCCCCGGAACATCCTGGCGGAGCTTTTGAATGATGACATCGTTAATTCTGGCAAATTTTATGCCGACTTTTTCAAGTTCTACTTTTGCTCTTTCGGCCTCTGAAACTAAAAAATGGGCAATGGAAACATCTCCATTCTGAAAGACGCCGCCTCCTTCAAGGCTGATTTTATTTTTATCCAAGGTTTCGCCCATGAGGGCGAGTGTGCCGGGTCTGTTTTCTAACAAAATTTCAATGTCCTGCATTCGGGTATTCATTTTGCGTTTTATTGCTAGTTAGATAACAGCAGTAGTGTGATAATAATTAATGAAATAAAAGTCCCTACTTTTATGTACCAAAGTGTTAGGACTGAAATAGTCAGTCCAAAGATGAACGCCCAATCTTGATTCGTCCACAGCCCGTAAACCCATGTCAGCCATCCGGAACCCAGTAGAATGAACAAAGGCCCCAATCGGAAGACATTGATTCCCAATTTGTAAAAAAGGTTAGCCCAAGGCCCGGGTTTCTCCGGACCTATATATTTTCCTTTTATCATAACATGAAATCCGTCCAGTAACATGAATACTCCATTTGCGATGGCGAGTACGGTCATAACGATTTTAGCGTTCATATTTTATTTCTTTGTTTCGTTTGGTCACTCGTGGTTTGCCGTTTTGTTTTTCATCGGGCTATTTAATTTTTGTCATAAACATAAACCAATTCCATTCCCACGTTTTACCTTGGTCGCCGGAGAAGGCCTGACTCCAGACGGGATTGTCTTGGTCTCTGGCGTCCCAGCGAAATACAACGAGGATATTTTTCCCGTCGAGCGTGTCTTTGGTGAAAAAATGGCCGATTTTGTTTTCAAAGGATCCGACCACAGGCGGGTCTAGTTTGCCATGAATTGAGTCCGCCCAATAAATACTCCATAGCCTAGTATTGGGGTTGAAAAGCCTGACCGACATCCCTTCAAAAGGCAGTCCGTTAAACGTCGCAAGGAAATTATCAATATTCCCGATTCCACTCAGCACTTTGTACATTTCTTGAGTCGATTCAAACTCCGCCCATTCCGTACAGCGGTTAAGTCTTGATTTCAGCTTTTTATTATGAAGTTTCCATCGTCCCTCAAAGAAATCAAAGTCGTGTTTTGACGAACTAGGAGTTGCGGAAATTATAAGATCTCCATTAAGGTCAAAATTCAATGCGGGTATCTCTAGATCGAGCGTGTTTGTCATAGCGGAAGCAACGTTTTGTTTTTCTGGTGCTCCAAAGTGATCACAACATTACCTTTTTTATGCCCCTGATCAACGTAGGCATGCGCTTCGGCTAATCGTTCAAGCGGATATCGTCTATCGATAACGGGCTTTATCTTACCGGTTTCCATAAGCGTTCTTAGAAAGACGAGGTCCTTTGTTCTTTCCTTCGGTGATCTCAATCCGGTGGCGGCAATTCTGGCTTTTTTATTACCAAATAGAGATGTCCATAAAACATGGGGAAATATTCCTAATCCAATGCCGGCTTCAAGAAAAATCCCGTTTGGCTTGAGCGAATTTTTACAGCGAGAAAAAGAAGTCTTTCCAACGGTGTCAAACAGGATATCGTAAGTCTGGCCGTCGGTTGTAAAATCAGTCTTGGTGTAGTCAATTACTTTGTGAGCACCGAGCGATCGGACCAGTTCTAAATTAGAAGTGCTGCAGACCCCGGTCACTACAGCCCCGTAATACAAGGCAACTTGAACAGCGGCCGCGCCTACGCTTCCTGAAGCGCCGTATATAAGCACTTCCTGACCGCTTCGGATATTTCCTTTATCGCGAAGGAAGGGCAAAGCGGTTAGAAATCCATCCACTCCGGAGGCGGACTCTTCATACGTCAGGTTGGATGGTTGTAAGGTCAGCACGCCATCTTCCGGCAAACAGATATATTCCGCATTGGCGCCAAATCCCGGACCGGCGGTGCCGAATATCCGATCACCCGCCTTAAATAAAGTCACATCACGCCCAACGGCTTCAATCTCTCCGGCCAATTCCTCACCGAGAGTCGTAATTCTTGGTTTTCGCAGACCGGTGAATAATCTGGAAAAAAGTGGCTCTCCTTTTCGAAAAACACATTCCGTTGCCGTGACCGTCGTAGCGTAAATCCTAATGAGCACCTCGTTTGGCTTCGGCGTGGGCTTCTCAAGTTCAGCGAGAAAAAAAACATCCGGAGACCCGTATTGAGTATATTTCATGACTTTCATTTTACTTGCTTTCTGGCGATTACGGTTACAATAGCTTGCTTGAATTGTGAGCCTACTTCTTATTCATCTCCATGTAGTCGAATACTAAATTGCAAAATGCATTCACGCCGGTTTTAAACGCCGAGTCTTCAATTAAAAAATCAGGCGTATGATGAGGACCGGAAGTTTTTGGATCCTTTCCTTTAGACAATCCTCCGATAAAAAAATACAGACCCGGAACCTTTTTTACATAAAACGAAAAATCTTCCGCTCCGGTAATAGCGGGAACAAGTTGGACGTTGTCTTTACCGGCTGATTTTTGTAAGGACGGAAGCATGGTGTTGGTCAATTCAACATTGTTGAAAGTCACCGGATAATGAGCGGTATACGGCAATTCGACGAGGGCCGTGGCACCGGCGGCTTCTGCGGTTTTCTCCGCGATCTGTCGTACACGACTGAAAACGAGCGTCTCATCCGCATCGCTAAACGTTCTAACCGTGCCCATCATCTCCACTTGCTCCGAAATGATATTATAACGATTACCGCCGTTGATAGATCCTATCGTCACGACGGCCGGATTTTCGGTGAGATTGATGTTTCGGCTCACGATGGTTTGCAGGCTATTGATGATTTGTGCCGATACGACGATCGGGTCTACTGATGACCATGGGGATGCTCCGTGGGAGGGTTTTCCTTTTACCGTAATTTTCATATCGGAGGCGCCGGCCATGGCGCCGCCGGGATGGTAGGAAATTTTGCCAACCTCCAACTGGGCATTCATGTGTAACCCAAAAATCACATCTACTTTTGGATTGTCCAATACACCTTCCTTCACCATCAATTCAGCGCCGAATTCTTCTCCTTTGGGCGCACCCTCTTCGGCCGGTTGAAAAATGAATTTTACAGTACCTCTCAGGTCTTTTTTCATACCCGCCAAAATCTCAGCTACACCCATCAGTATGGCAACATGCCCGTCATGCCCGCACGCATGCATCACGCCGGTTTCTTTACCGTTGTACATGGTTTTTACTTTTGATGCAAAGGACAAGGAGTTATTTTCGACAACCGGCAATGCATCCATATCGGCTCTTAGGCCAATGACAGGCCCGGGTTTATCACCCTTTAGAACGCCCACCACACCGGTTACTGCAACGCCGGTTTTTACTTCGATGCCCAGCGATTGTAAGTGTTTAGCAATGATAGCGGCCGTTCGTGTTTCCCGGTTTCCGAGCTCGGGATTCTGATGAAAGTCATGCCGCCAGTTTATTACTTTCAGTTCTATTTTGTCCGCCGCCGATTTAATAGCCGCCGTTTGATCGTTTTTTTGTGCCGTTGCCATTTGAAAACAGAATAGAAAAGCAAGGAAAGTTGTTTTTTGCATTTATAGCTTACCCTTTATTTTTATTTAATATGAAGCCTGCATATTGCCAAACCTACTTCAGCGCTTTTTAGCTCGTTTCACGAAACATATTGTATCAGTAATTAGAGGCGCAGTCCAACCCTTGTCAGGGTCAAGATTTTTCTGGTCCAAAACTCCTTTTATTGTGTCGGAAAGTTTGTGCATACTCAAAATCTTTCGGCCATTTTCAATTCCACCTGAATATGTTTCACCCAATAATCTCAATTCAAATTGAAAATTGTCAGATTTTTCCTTCTCAAACAGAATTTCTAAATGGTAGGCATTGTTCATTATGCTATCATTTTTGTCATAATTTATTTCTGTTTTTGCTGTAAAAATTAAGAGCTGGGTACAAAGTAAACTTGTTTGGCGATGGTGAATACAAAACATTTTCCGTCCACTTCTCTTTTTGATTCTTATTTGACAACGTGTACGCTATAAAGCCATAAGTCAATAGATTGCCAATTAATAATGGTACAAAAAGCTTCTTAATAGTATCCTTGAAGATCATTTTAACTGTCAGTGTTTCAATAAGAACGCTCCCCAAACACATTAGAATAAATGTTGCAGCCCAATTGAGGTTGTCGAATGTCGCTTGGGGCATAAAGCTGTCTGCAACCAAATGCCAAGCAAGCATTGCCCACATCATCAAAAATGATCCAATCACTCCTGAAGCTAAATTTCCAATAACGGAGGCCTTGAATGATTTCTTATATGTGTAATTCAGCATCGCTTTAATTGTAAGCGTTTCAATTACAATTGTGGCAAATACTAAAAACCAAAACCGCCATAATTCGTCATAGATGTAAATTGCTGGCCAAACCAAATTTAATAAAATCACTTTCGTTTTCAATTAATCTTGCTTCGTCTTGTCGGTGGTTATTATATAGTAAAATGAATTTATAGCTTTTACCTCTAATTCAGATGAACGCGGCTTAACACTCGTTTAAAGATACAAATGAAAGCGAAGTAGTTTCTTGTCAATTATAGATAGCCAGTCTGTTTTTAATGTAGACCACGCCTACGAGATTATCAAAAGAAAGTTCGTATGTGGAATAGCTTGAAGCGCGTAACCACATCATTATGTAGGCTCAAACGCAAACCGTTCTTGGTAGAATGATGTATAATTAGTCAGGAAATCACTTAACTATTCAGGAATTTCATCCATGCTTCATTTGAATCGCCTAATTTCGTTACTCACTATCATAATACTTTCGTTCATACCGTCCTGTGACTCCGGTAATCCCGTGAGGAACGGTACTTATGATCCTGGCTTACCGAGCGTATTTGCGTATTCACCGGTCGAAATTTCCAAGCTCAATTTCCTGCTTTCGCTAGGCTGGATACAGCCTGTCGGACACACGATCCCGACGGATCATGTTTACTTTTGGGCGAAACAGTATCCGACTCCGGTTTACGCGCCCGGTGGTGGACGAGTCGAGAAAATTCTAGATGTTCCTATTCTGGGAATAAAGGAAGTCAAAATCTGGATTCGCATGAATTTGGATTTCTCCTATTATCTCGATCACATTGTTCTGGATAGTTCGATAAAGGAAGGCAGCGATCTTGTTGCAGGGCAAGTTTTGGGTACGACGGGCCTGGGACCAAGTATAGATCTCGGCGCCATCGATCAAAATGTAGTCAATAATTTTATTAATCCTGCGCGTTATGCTGACCAGACTGTCCATTGCGGAAAGCCATTTACTTACTTTGTGGATTCTATCAAGTCGAAATTGTATGCACTCGTTGACCGTGAAGGCGCCGACAAGGACGGGCGGGTTGATCTTGACGTCAAGGGACGACTGATCGGCAATTGGTTTCTGGACAGTACGATATTTTTTACGGACGGACCCGGCGGATGGGATAAGGAATTATCCTTTGCATACGATATTCAGCATCCGACTAAGGCGCTCGTGTCGATCGGTGGCACGATAGGGATGGTTGGAAAGTGGGATATTCCGTCCGATGCCATTCAGCCGCTCGATGTTATGGCTTCCACAGGTAAAGTCTCGTACAAACTTTCTGCCGGCCTTTTGATTGTACAAGTTTTGGATGACCGTCGTATTAAAGTACAGCCATTTCCTGGGTCAAGTCAAAGCACCGCGGAGTTTGATGCCGCTGCCAGAATCTATGCCCGATAGATCGATCCCAACCTCTCCTTGAAAAGGAAAGGAAATATGTGATTGGTCTGGAACAAATCTCTAACCCTGCCGTTATATTTCTCAATTCAGAGCCCGCATTGAAGGATATTTTCCGTGAAATCTTTTTGCAAATCCATCCTGTTTTGGACAGTGATCGCGTCTTGCGTCGCCCAAATTCATAGTCAGACGAATTTTTTCCGTCAAAAAAATGTGCATGAAATGACGGATGCTAAAATATTCGACATGCCGGCCTGGAGTGTCACACTCGATGGCCCGATGCGCGGTTCGGCGGCGTACGACAGTAAGAATGTCTATATCGGCACTGCGGCGGGAACTTTTTATGCGCTGGATCAATTGGACGGAAAGACTGTTTGGCAATATTCTACCGGCTCCGCAATTCACTCGACCGCGGCATACGAGGAGGAAAAACTCTATTTTACGGACAATAAACAATCGCTTTATTGCCTTAGTGCAAAGAATGGAAAGCTAAACTGGAAAATCGATTTTGGAGATCGTCTGCCGTACGAGTGGAAATATGACTACTGGTACTCGTCTCCTGTCATTCTGCAAAACAAAATTCTTGTTGGCGCCGACGATGGTTTTATGTATTGCCTGGATAAGGAAAACGGAAAAGTAATCTGGAAATTTAAGGCGGAATCGGTAATCCGTGCGACACCGACGGTTGAAAGCGGTGTAGTTTATTTCGGTGATTGCGATGGACATGTATATGCCATCAGCCTCGCGGATGGAAGGCCTTTGTGGCGATTTGAGACGGAAGGCGTGAAATTTATTCTCGGTGGCGAATGGTATTACGACCGCAAGGCGGTATTGGGAACGGTCGCGATTTCTGATAGCGTGTGTATCGTGGGAGCCCGAGATGGATATCTATACGGTATTCATAAAACAACCGGAAAAAAAATCTGGGTTGAAAATTACGATATCACCTGGGTCTGTGCGTCGGTCGTGGTCAAGGATCAAATAGCCATCGTCGGCACATCGGATGGGCGTTTTGTCCGCGCGCACGATGTAAATACCGGCAAAGAACTTTGGACGACAAAAACACGAGGAATTGTGTGGTCGTCGGCCGTGATTATTGGAAGGACCGTCTATGTTTCCGATGGCAATAGCATCCTGTATATGCTGGATTATAAAACCGGTGAAAAAATTTCAGAATATCGCACCGCTGCCCTGGCATCTTGCTTTTCGTCACCGATTTTTACCGGGCGCGCCGTCGTCTATGGTAATGATGACGGTCAAGTGGTATCGCTGGAGGAACGGCCATTCGACTTAACAAAATCAAAGTCGGAGAAAAAATATATATTCTGGCAGAAGGACAATCCTTACAATTTCAGAAAAGGGATAGATGTCAAACTGCGTGACTATTATAACGACAATGGATACGCGACGATTGATTCGCTCACTCTGATTTCACTCATTTCGAGTCCTAAACCCGACAGTCTGATTCTGACCTTCGCGACCAATTTTTTCCCCGACACGCTTTACGCCGGAGGAAAAAATTCTGTACTGAGAAAATATCTGGATAAAGGCGGTCGATTGATCCTCATGAGTATGAATCCCGTGGTTTACGATACGATCTATAATTTCGGCCGTTTGAAAGAAACGCTAGATCTCGACTACGGGCCTAATGACTTGCGGTCCTTTCACGGCGAATATCCGGCCTTTGCAAACGCGCTTGGAAAAAAATATCAATTGCCCGCGTTTTGGGTGACGCACTGCTCCATCAAAAAAAATCAAGTAGATACGGTCTTGGGCGACGATGAAAATGGTTTGGCTTCGGCATGGATCAAGTATTACGGGTCGAATAAAAAGGGCGCCATTATTCAGGTTTGGGTCAATCAATCGAAACCGACGGATATCAACTATTTGAAATATCTCAAGGATATCCGGTAATTTTTTATCGTCATCCGGTGAGGAGTCCATGTCGTTGGGCTAGGGATTGGGCAACCAATCCCCCCAACTCTGTTCGGAGCAATAGCAGGAGATTGATTAAAAGAATATTCGTCTGTTGATAGACGCAAGGTTTCCCAAAGGTCCAAAGGACTCCTTTGGAGGATCCTGAAGATAGGTCGGGCTTAAGCATATCGCAGGCTTAAGCAGCGCCTACCGTCAATCGCCTAAATGGAAAGCGGATGGCATTAGCCGTCCGCGCTACGTATCCATTCAAAAACTCATCGATCAATTACAATTCGAAGTTCAATCTCCACGATTTGTCACTCCTTGTAGGCAGGAAAATTTCCTAATTCATGGCCTATAAAAGTACCAACATTTTTTTTGAAAATTTTTTTGCAATGCGAGATGTGATTCTATATATTAGCCGCGCTTTTGGCTATTTAATTCTTGCAAAGTCTTAATTTTACAGTGATTACAAGGAACGCATGTTTTTATCGCGATTAGAAATTTTCGGTTTTAAGACTTTTGCCCAAAAAGTAGATCTCCGTTTTGAAGATGGTATTACGAATGTCGTCGGTCCTAATGGATGCGGAAAATCGAATGTCGTCGATGCGCTTCGCTGGTCGCTCGGTGAACAAAAGTCGAGCGTTCTCCGAAGTGAAAAAATGGAAAATGTAATTTTCAGCGGAACGAAACTTCGTAAGCCGCTGAATTTTTCCGAAGTGAGCGTGACGATTCAAAATACGCGTGGCGTTCTGCCGACCGAATATACGGAAGTCACGATCACGCGTCGTATCTACCGTAGCGGTGAATCGGAATATTATCTGAATCGTCTGCCGTGCCGCCTCAAGGATATCAACGATCTTTTTATGGATACCGGTATGGGCGCGGATGCGTATTCCGTGATCGAGCTCAAGATGGTGGAACAAATTCTGTCGGATAAAACGGAAGACCGCCGAAAACTTTTTGAAGAAGCCGCCGGTATTACCAAATACAAAATTCGACGCCGCCAGACGTTTAATAAGCTCTTGACAACGAAATCCGATCTCACGCGCGCGAATGACATTATTCTCGAAATCGACAAAAAAGTTAATTCCCTTAAGCGCCAGACTCAAAAGGCGAAGCGCTATATAAAACTTTCCGGAGAACTTAAGCTCGCGGAAGTTCAACTCGCCCATCACGAGTATCAAAAATATTCAAAGGCTCTTGCGCCGCTCTCTGAAAAACTCGGCAATCTGGAATTTGTCTCCGAACAAATGCTCGGCGACATTGCGGTGAAAGAATCGCAGGTCGAAGAGATGAATACGTCTCTGATCACGTGCGAACAGACCTTGCGCGAAATTCAGCTCCGCCTTGAAGATCAGGATAAACGAATCAAGACGATCCAGGATGATGTTCTGATCGGACGCGAACGGAAGAAAAATCTCGAAGAGATGATTCGCCGTTACGCGGAGGAAAAAGAATCGCTTCAATCTAAAAAAATGCATCTCGAACAGCGTATTGCCGAACTCAAATCGTCGCATGCCGAGCTCAACGCGCAGTATGAAGCGATGCGGGGCACGGTGGATTCGAAAAAAGCGGAGATGACGGAGTTTGATCATTCGCTTCAGTCCCGCCGTGCGGAACTCGAGACGATTCGTAAAGAAATGGTTTTATCCATCGATGAAGTCGCCAAAAAGCGCAATGCCTTTCAGCTTATCAAGAATAATATTCAGAATCTTGAACGTAAAATCACCGATCTCCAGAAAGAAAGTGAATTTCAATCTTCCGAGACCGAAGATGTCGTTGGCGGGCTCGATGAAAAGCGTTATGAAAAGAAAAAGCTGAGCGAAACGTGCGAATCGCTTCGTCAAGCGATTACGACCCTGCAAACCACATTGGATGCCGCGCGGCATGAACTTGATAAGGCGCGTTCCGAAAGGCTGCATGCGGAAGCTGAGATCAAGGCGCTCAACGCTAAGATCATGATCGTCAAGAAATCGATTGAGAGTCACGAAGGGTTTCCGGAAAGTGTACAATTCCTGCTGAGTGACAAGCCGGCCGGCATTCAGGCGACGATCGCCGATATGCTTTCCATGGATGAGAAATATAAAAAGGCTATTGAAGCTGCGCTGGGCGATGGTTTCAGCTATATCGTTGCGGGAGGTATGGATTCGGTCAAAGGCGCCCTTGCCAGACTCAACCAATCGAAAAAAGGTCTTGCGACATTTATTAACCCTGAAAAGTTGAAAAATGCCATGGCGATGCCGGATGCCGGTTCGCTTTCATCGGCGCGCTCGGAGTTCATTGGTCTTGCGGCGGATCTGGCGAAATCGGAAGATGCAGCCATTGCCAAATGGCTACTCGGTGACGCCGTCATCGTGGATAATTTTGATAAAGCAACGTCGCTGGCCGAACGTTTTCCCCAATGGCGATTTGTGACGCTTGCGGGAGAAATTGTCAAAGGCAACTATCTCATTCGCGGCGGGTCCGGCAATATGTCGAACGAAAGTATGATTGGCCAGCGCGAGACATTGAAACATCTGGAATCGGATCGTACGCGTTTTGAAAATGAGATTGTCTCGCTTACATCTCTAATTCAAAATACCGATGAAAAAATTAAGAATTCGTCTACTCAGCTTGTTGACTCACAAAACAAATTGCGCCAGTCCGAACAAACACTCGTCGCTTTAGACAAAGAGATTTCGCAATCCGAGTATGAACAGCGCCGTTCCAAAGATACGTTGACACGCAATGAAAGCGTTGTGGATCAAGCACGCAGTGAAATGAAGCTTTTTCAGGAGCAGCTCGACGATTTAGCGCCGGATACGGAAGCGCTCGAAGAAAAACGCGGCACGATGGAGCTCAAAGCGCGTACTCTCGAAGCCCAACTCACCGAACTTGAAAAACAGCGCCGTGAACGTTCCGAGGGCTTTAACGAAATGATTTCGACCTTTCTTCGTCTTGAAGGAGAAATAAAGAATACACAGTCCGGTGTTGAATCATCCACGCAGCAAATTACCGATACGCAGGAGACACTGGCTCGCCGTGAAGAGGAATCGCGTTTGGCGGCGGAGGAAATTACGCGGCTTGGCGAAACGAGCATTCAGCACGAAGAAAATCTCATTCGCCTTGAAAAGGAACGCGACGGTATAGAGCGTGAACGCGATGGTCAGGAATCGGAAGTTTCCAAGCTTCGCGAGACGACCGGAAAAATCGAAGGCGATCTCAAAAAAATGCGTCGTCAGCGCGAGGAATTTCTGAATTCACGCCATACAATGGAACAGGAAACGACGAATTTGCGTTTTGAAATTCGAGCCATCGAAGAGCGCATCAAACGGGATTATGATTTTGATCTGATCAATGATTCGGTCGAGGCGCTCATACTCGCAACCGATCCTTCGGCGAAAGATGAATCGGAAAGTGAATCGGACGATGAAGGGCCGGTTCAAGATGCGGCTTCAGAGGCAGCACCGGCCGATGCTTCTGAGGATGTCATTGAAAAATCTGTAGAAGAAGTTTTGGAAAGTGACCTTCCGCAAGATAACCTCTCGACAGAATTTGACCCGACTACAACTAAAGCGCATATTGATGAAGTTCGTCGCAAAATCAAACAGCTTGGTCCTGTCAATATGGAAGCTTTTGTAGAATACAATGTCGAGAAAGACCGGCTTGATGTGCTCGTTGTACAGCGCAAAGATTTGCTCGACGCAGAAGCGCAATTGATGGAAACAATCACAACGATCAATAATACCGCACAAGCCCAATTCATGGAAGTTTTTGGACGTATTCGTGAAAATTTCATAAAGATTTTCACGGGATTATTTTCGGACAGCGAAGCGGACTTGCGTCTTGAGGCGAATGAAGATGTCCTGGAAGCGAGCATTGAAATTCTCGCGCGCCCGACCGGCAAGAAAATTCAGCATATCGCTCTTCTTTCCGGCGGTGAAAAAACACTGACCGCAATCGCGCTTCTTTTTGCCATCTACCTTGTAAAGCCAAGCCCATTCTGTATTCTGGATGAAGTGGACGCGCCGCTGGACGAT
>JANNSF010000198.1:0-9905 GCA_031402315.1 bacterium
AACGGCGGTGCCGACGATAATTCATTGACATCGACAAAGCGCACTGTCCTGATGTTGGCCGTTTGCTGCAGGATGATCTGAGTAACAAAATAGGATGCAATCAGTAATCCGTGGAGCAAGAGCGATACGATAAGTCCCTTCGTGAGATTGACAAAAAAGGGCTTGCGACTATCGTAGATTCTCAAGTGTAGTGATTCGAGAGCGAGTTGCATTGAAACCTCCTTTCTTAGTAAAGGCTTCACTACAAATATAACGCACTACCCCTAAGCGGACTATGATAAATGTCATCATGACATTTGAGTCTATCTACTTGTGTATATTAAATTTGAGTATTACCAGCGTTCGGTAAATACTCTTGCGATGTAGCCTTTTTTTGCGAGACGGGGCAGTTCTTTTTTAAGAACTTGGTAGGATTCCTGGCTTGCAGTGCAAGTAATAAAGGAGCGGCTGACACAATTGGAAAGGTCTTCGTAAAATTGCTCTGTGATGAGCGGCACGGTCATCTTCTCGTCAAACGTATAAATATTCTTTGACCATGGAATTTGTTTGATGACGGATTTGCCGGTTCGTTTAGCTTCGAAGGTCATGATGGTAAAGTCGGGCTCAGTTTTCGGTACGAGGAAAGCAAAATTTTCAGAGAGACTCAAAAAGGATTTCGCTAGCTCACCGTAGTTTTTTCCAAAACCCTTCACGACGATATAGACTTCTTTGCCCATCGGGCGGAGTTTAGAATTTACCGAAAATTCCATTCGGCAATAAATAAATCCCTGATGTCCTATCTCAACCAGAAAATCGCTTGCCGAGGCCTGCCGATTCAGTTTTTCGCTGACGTTGTAGATATCCCATCCGCGAGCCTCGGCGAGTTGATTCATATCCAAAATGAGCAGGGTGTTGGGGAAGTTTTTTGGGATGGAAATATTTTTGCGAATGTAATTGAGATTCTCAAGTTGAATGCGTTCACTGCGAATCGAGCCGGGGGATACTTCAAACTCCCGTACAAGAAGAGAGTCTATCGCATCATCAAAGGGAACATACGCATTGAGCGTTTTTTCCTGAACTCCAATCGTGAGCCTTGCCGAAGCTCCGGTCTTTGGTTTCGGCGGCTTCTGAAAGTAGGATATGGCCAGATGGCTCAATATCAAGATCAAAAGGAGCGCAAGTAACACCTTGATAAGGTTCTTTTTCTCCGATAGTAATTGCGCTATGGACATGAAGGATTTTCCGTGAGACAGAGTTTTTTCGGACTAAACATCGTGGGTCATATCAAAAACATTTTTCAGCATTCCGGCATAGGCGGCGGTCATTGTCAGTTTACGACGCGCCATGACCCGGCGAGCCACTTCCAAGGCCTTGTCAATTTGATATCCTGAAATTTTCGATCCTTCGACCCAACGGAATGAACGAATGGACTTTGCCAGAAAGCCGCTTCCAAATACGTTGGAAGACACACCAATGACGGATCCGGTATTGAACATGGTGTTAATGCCGCTTTTCGAATGATCTCCCATGGTAAGACCCACGAACATTTGACCCGTATCGATCTCACGGCCATTGATCATGACTTTGACGTTGCCATAGTTGTTTTTCAAATCACTTGTGTTTGAATCCGCGCCCAGATTACACCATTCGCCTATGTAGGAGTGACCCAAGAAACCGTCATGTTGCTTGTTGCTGAAACCGTGGATAATGGAGGACTCGACTTCGCCACCCACCTTACACATGGGGCCAATCGACGTTCCCTGGTAAATTTTTGCGCCGATCTTTATTAGAGAATTTTCCCCGATAAAACACGGACCTTCAAGAACCGCGTTGGGCATAATCGTCACATTGTTTTCAATGACGATGGGCCCGTTTTCGGCGTCCAAAACTACGCCGGGCTTAATTTTTGTTCCTTCGCCAATGCTAATTTTGTCACGGTTGATTAAATGGACGCCCTCGTAAACCGTTCCCAATAGAGACGGCGACTGAAAATCTTTTTCGAGCAAAAACAAATTATTCCGGACGAGTTCCCAAGGATAACAAATAAGAAGCGCGCTAATCTCAGCTTTTTCGTGGGACTTCGAATTCCAATAAGCAACGTTATAATCCTGACAGTACCAACTTCCATTAGGCTTAGCCGAGATTTGATCACAAAGCGTATCATCCATGATTACACGTGCATTGATAAAGAGGCACGGTTCATCAATCAGAGTGTTGACATCCGAATGCGGATTTTGCTCGCGCACCAATTCCGCAAGATACTCACGGCATTGGTAAAAAATTTTGGACCCCGGGAAATGCCTTCGGATGCGCTCTCCCAGCGTCATCGTTCCGGATCGCAAGTCCCACACCGGACGCGTAAAAGTGAGAGGCAGAAGATCGCCCGCTTTGGCATCTTCAAAAATGCAAATGGCTTTAGGTTTCATAAGGCATCATCCAAAATGATTACGAACGCTGTTTGCGCTTTTTTATCACTTTCTTTTTTGGCGAACTTTTTTTGACGGCTTTTTTGCCCGTTCGGTCCGACACTTCATTCAAATTCATTTTCTCAATCATCCTCGCATAACTCAGAATTTCTTTGAACTGTCCGGTAGAGTGTAATCCTGCTTCCTCTAAGACCTTTTCCGCGGAGCCTGTCGAAAGATGATGACCGTGACGAAACGGACTGAGTGTGCGTTTTAATCCTTCATTCCAGCGAACCCATTGGTACATAGTAGGCAACGTAAAATCCGTCAGGCCCATGGCGTGCGCTCGAAGTTTTTCGGGAAAAATTTTCTCCTGTTCTTTTTCGGGCAGCAGTTTAAAGAGTTCCGTACTGGCAATGTAGAATACGTTCATATTGAGGCCCGCCTTTACGATTTTCTCAAGAGTTCCCTGAATGAACATGCTGGCGACTCCGCAACCTTGGAGGACGAGGGTCCCGTGGTATTTTTTTGCATTTTTGTCCGCGCGGCGAAATGCGTAAACGCCTTTTGTGGCCGCGGTGGCGGGATCAAGTCCAAGCTTGGCGCGATCCGGTATGGTTTCGGAAGGGCGTGTCACGAAAGGGGCCAGCACCGCCGGTCGCTTCATAAGTCCCTCGATCAGAAGCGGCCATACTTCATCCGGCGACCAAGGCGTCAAGGTGATTAGTTTTCCCTTGGGAAAATCTTCACACAGTAGCTGCAAACACTGGGGGTCGGCATGTGTCGGTCCGTCCTCTCCGGTTTTTGGACCGGCATGACCATTGACCATAATCCAGGTGCGAAAGGGTTCACCGGTGCGTTCCCAATAATTTTGTTGTCCGATGGAGTGACAGCGTGCGGCCGTATGTTCCATCGCAACGATAAAGGCGGCGTACGACGCGCTCACGCCGATATGTTGGCGATAGCTCGAGACACCGGACATGAAGGCACCCATCGCATCTTCACAGATTCCGCCGACGGCAACCATGCGGGACTTCGGATTTCGAATCGCATTATAAAGGCCATCCGGAAAACCTTTACCTAAGGCCGTGATGCTGGTTGATTCAAAAAGATCCGCGGCCGTAGCCACCAGAGCGCCTTGAGTTTTTTTATTGAGCATGCCGAGCACCTTACCCACTTGCCCACGGATGGTTGTCGTTGTGCCGGGAGTGAGTTGAATCTCTTCCGGCACATCCGTTGCCGTGTATTGCCCATCGTAGAGGGCTTCAAGGTTCGGGGCGTTATCGCGCTTTTTGATATTCCGATCCGCCAGCCTTTTTTGAGAATGGCTTAATTTTTCAGAGACCGTTCTTGTAAGTTCCGGATTTTTTTCCAACACGCCGCGGATAATCAGGAGCGTATCCCAATAGTATTTTTCAATATCAACCGGATTTTTTGCGTCGGCAGAAAAGCGTGGGAAAGAAACGCCAAAATGATCTTCAAACGGTTTTATAAAATTATAGAATTCCGGCGAACAGAATTTATAGCCCGCGCCATGTGAGGATTTACCTGTAATGCCGTAGGTAAAACCTTTGACCGTACGATACACGATGGCCGTCGGCATTTCCGATTTTAAGGACATGGCCAGCTTTTGGGCGGTGAAAATATGGTGAAAATTGTGCCCTTCCGGTGCAAAAACAACATTCCAATCGTTGAGGTACATGAGTTCACACGGATCCCATTGAACGTAATCGCCATGCCGATTTTCACCCTCGGCGGTGCAGGCGTCGGAATCAATGGTCGATTGATTCCAGTCAATATGCAGGATGGTATTATGAATCTGCGCGGAGGCGGCGGCGGCAATGGCTTCATAGACCCGGCCCGGTGTCATGCCGCCTTCACCTTCGATCAAATGCGCATGGGGAGGATTGTCAGTATACATGTCGAGAGCGCCCCACGCCAAGCCCATGGCGGCCGGAACACCGACGCCGCTTGGCCCGGTTGCCGTTTTGACAAAAGGAACAATACAAGAAGGGTGACCGTCAAGAGAAATTGTCTTAAATTTTTCGAATAGCGGCGTACCTTGCGTCACGTTTTTTCGAAAGCCCAGAAGGTCCTCAAGTCGCAGCTGGCGTTTTTCCGGCGCCAACATGGATGGATTGGCGATCCGCACGATTTCATTGCGCAAGGCCCACATGGCATAAAGCCCCATCGCTTTGTGGCCGGCCGTATAACAAATCATGTCGTTTTCCGGAATATCCGGCTTGGAAAAGTCATAGTCCATGATGTTGTATAACAATCCTTCCACAATACGTCCCGACGAAAGACTGCCGCCCGGATGTCCTGAAAGCGGTACAAAATTATAGAGGATGCCGCACATGGTGCGGTATACAAGATCCAGTTTTTCAAAAAATTGAATTTCGCCGTCCGGGATGGTTGATCCGTTTTTAGCAATCATTTCTCCGACGTCGTAAAACTTTCCGCGCCGACGGGCAAATTTAATGGGGTGGTTAATATCCATTTACGTTGAAATCCTTTTTCTAAAATTTACAGTAGGTAGTCGATGATTTTTTTCTTCGTGTCAAACGGTGAGAGCTGATGAAGGCCGAGTTGGTCGGCGGCGAAGGCCAACAGGTCATCATCTCCGGCGATGTTTTGTTTCATTCGTTCGGCGTAGAATTTACCGGCCATCAGAAGGGAGTCTTTTGGAATCAAACCGACAATTTCGCTTCCGGTGACTTTGATGCCAAGCGCGGCAGCCTCCTTCTTATTTTCCTCAAAGGCCGTATGAATTCCGGTAATCAGATAGTTCATAAGATTCATGGAAACCTGTGTGATCTGATGCGACTCGAGAAGAATTCCTTTGGCCTGAGTCTCGCGAAGAGACCCCGGTAAGCGAATAATTTTTCCGTTGGCGTCTTTCATCGATTGTCCCGCGGCATCCTTCTTGGGTCGGCCACTTTCGCGGATGCGAAGAGCAATCTCATCAGCAAGAAGGACATCCTTAGTATCGAGATTAATATTGTACGCAACGAGAAAAAATCGAGCGCCGGTCACAATGGCTCCGGATTTCTCCACGGGTTTGGAATAAAGGGCGTCGCCATAATCGGGCGACCAATTCGTATCGGAAAGCTTGGCTTTGAGACCCTCGTACTCACCTTTACGAATATCCGGCAATCTTTTGCGATCCGGTTTTTGGGCCGCCTGCGCGTAGAGATAGACAGGTAATCCAAATTCTTTGGCCGCGCGTTGGCCAAATTGTTTTGCCAGCGTCACACAATCATCCATCGTCACATCGCTGACCGGCACAAAGGGAACCACGTCGGTCGCGCCAAGGCGGGGATGTTCGCCCTTTTGTACGCGCATATCAATGCGTTCACACGCGACCCGGGTGGCGGCCAGAGCGGCTTCCACCGCGGCCGTAGGTTCACCGGCAAAGGTAACCACGACGCGGTTGTAGTCCTTGTCCGGCTCTACATTGAGCAACTTTACGCCCGCAATTTTTTCGATAGCGTCGGAGATTTCCTGAATAGTTTTTTGATCGCGCCCTTCGGAAAAATTAGGTACGCATTCGACAATTTTTTTCATAACTCTCTTTTATTTTGCAATTTTATAAAACTTCATGTATTCATCCGGCTGAAGATATTCCGTTTTGCCAATTTTGGAATACTTGTCCTTATAGCGTTTGGCATTCCACGAAATAAAAAGGCGTATATTTTTTTGCTGGATCAGCGTGAATACGAGACTGTCGGTAAGATGACCGGTCAATTGTGTTGAGTGCAGAACTTCGCCGAAAAAATGATCCAAAAAATAATCCGTCGAAAGATCGTACGTGCGCGGATAGATGATTTCCAGATTATACGTGCGATCAAAATTCTCAAAAAATCCGAGAAGTTCCTTTTCGGTACAATGAGGCGCGATGAGACTGCAGACCTCGAGTAGATTGAATATCGTCGTGTAGTTTTTTGAATTCTGAATACGATGCAGAAAAAGGCTGTTTTGCTCGTAGCGCGCATCGCTCGAATAAAAATTATCCATCAAAAAGATGTCGGTGTCAATCATGATCATCGGTGTATCTCCGAAGATGTTGAGTGGCTTCTTCGACCGACTCGAAGGGTAATTTTCCTTCCAGAAGGGAAGCGATTTGTTTGAGCTTCTCCCGTGAACTGACTTGCTGCTCGTTTGTCACTTCGGCGCTGGTTCGTCGACGAATTTTTTCAAGGACGGAAACGCCCTGAAGATCGGGCGCGACGCCGTCGGAAATTTTTTCATCCGTTACGACGATAAGAAGTTTGGTGTTATTGTCCGCTTTTATTTCCTCCAGCGGTTCGACTTTTCCGTTTCGGAAAACTCCTTGCACGGTTTTCATAGGATCATTTTTTCCTTCCTACACTTCCTTGTATTCGCCCCAGCGTCCCATTTTGGAGTATTTGTCCAGACGCTTCTCCAAAAGCGCGGCGGGCGGCAGTTTTTCTAGTTCCGTAAATTCTTCGGTAATAGCCTCTTTGAGCAATTTTGCCGCAAGGTCATAGTCACGATTGGCACCACCGAGAGGTTCTTTGATCATTTTATCCACGACGTCAAATTTAATGAGATCCTCCGGTGTCAACTTCAAGGCCTCGGCCGCGCGTTCTTTATATTCCCAAGTTCTCCATAAAATACTGGAGCAGGATTCGGGCGAGATGACCGAATACCAGGTATTTTCCATCATCAGAATTTTATCGCCGACACCGATTCCAAGCGCTCCTCCGGACGCCCCTTCGCCAATCACGATACATACGATAGGAACGGCGAGGCGTGACATCTCAAGTAGATTGCGTGCAATCGCTTCCGCCTGACCGCGCTCTTCCGCTTCAATTCCGGGATACGCACCGGGGGTGTCGATCAGACATAGAATGGGGCGCTTGAATTTGGCCGCCATATGCATCAGACGCATGGCCTTGCGATAGCCCTCGGGATTAGGCATGCCGAAATTGCGGTACAGATTGCTTTTGGTATCCTTTCCTTTCTGTTGACCGATGATCATTGTTTCACGACCGTCGATATTGCCAAACCCGCCCACGATGGCATGGTCGTCACCGTAAAAGCGATCGCCATGAATCTCCATAAAACCTTCGGAAATGCGTTCGATGTAGTCAAGCGAGCGGGGGCGTTCGGGATGACGCGCAAGCTGAACCCGCTGCCATGGGGAAAGCGTGGAATAAACATCGCGACGTTTGACTTCCAATTCACTCTCCAACGCTTCGACTGTTTTTTCCTTAGACGAACGAATTTCGTCAGACCACTCGGGGTTTTGCGCATCCGCCTTTTTTTTCTCGATTTGTTGTTCGAGCTCGGCGAGTGGTTTCTCAAACTCTAAAATGACGGCCACTGCGGTTCTCCTTTATTTGACTCTCACTTGAATGTGTGATAAAGCCGTTGTTCGACCAGACCCGTGTTATCGCTTAAATTTTCCCCAAAACGTGTTTAATACGCAACTTCCAAACCAAAAGTAAGCCTTCCCGGATAATATTGGTCGACATTTTGGAATGACCCATTTCGCGATCGTAAAAAATAATCGGCGTCTCAAAAATTCTGAATTTCAAAAGCCATACACGGTAATTCATTTCGATCTGAAAGGAGTATCCGCTGGCACTGATTTTTTCTAGTGGAACGGCCGCTAAGGCTTCCCGGCGAAAACATTTGTATCCTGCGGTCGCGTCGTTGATTTTCATTCCGGTCACTAAACGTGCGTATCGATTGCCAAAATAGCTGATCAGGAGACGGCTGAGTGGCCAGTTAATGACGTTGACACCGCGCACGTATCGGGAACCTATGACCAGATCATTGGTTTTTATCGCTTCCAAAAAATCCTTCAGATAGATCGGATCGTGTGATAAATCCGCATCCATTTCAAAGATGTAATCGTAGTCTCGCTGCAAGGCCCACTTGAATCCCTCAACATACGCTGAACCGAGTCCTTTTTTCTCGGGCCGGGACAATAAATAAATGCCGGAATTCCCGGACTGAAGGGATTGAACTATTTCAGACGTGCCATCGGGAGAATTATCGTCCACGACTAGAATATTCAATTCCTTGATCCATGCTGTCAAATTCTGGGCATAGATTCTCTCAATGACGACGGCTATATTCTCCCGTTCGTTATACGTCGGAATGACAATCAGCGCTTTTCGATCGGCCATTTATTCGACTTCTCTATCGGACTATTGAGTGAAATACAGTTATCAAGACGTCTTGGCAAATGTAACCCAAGCTAAAAATCTTATCAAGTAGTATTATTGACGAATCAAGGAGCAGCTAGGACGAACGCGCAGGTAAAACGAAGATCGATGCCCTTGCCGTTCGTGTTGGATCAACAGATTTTGTAAAAAGTTTTATTGATTTTTTCCTCCAGGGCCTTGGACGTTTTGGTCGTGGAAAGGCCGCCAAGTGAGGTGCAGCGCAAAGTATTGGGGATCACGTTGCCAACTTCATTCATGGCATCGATCACTTCATCCAGGGGAATAACGTGGTCGTAATCGGCCAAAGCCATATTGGCGCAAGACATGGCATTCGTTGCTGCCATGACATTTTTTCCAAGGCATGGTGCTTCAACCCGGTTGGCCACCGGATCGCAAATCATTCCAAATGAATTTTGCAACGCTACCGATGCGGCAGAAATCGATTGATCTAAAGTTCCACCCACTAGACTGACGATAGCAGCAGCCGACATCCCGGATCCGGAGCCGCACTCGGCCATACATCCGCCGACTTCGGCCGCAAAGGAAGTGTGCGCGCAAATAAAAATGCCGATAAGGCCTGCGACGAGCATTGCACGAACAATCTCCTCTTCCGATTTGCCAAGTCCTTTTGCGGTTCCGATAATAGCGCCCGGCACGACACCGCAAGATCCCGCGGTCGGCGCAGCGACAATTACGCCCATTGAACTCTTGACTTCTAAGACGGCCGAAACATACATGATGATGAGATTATTGACGTCGCCGCCAATGAGCTTGTGTTCTTCCAGTTGTTTTTTGAAATTTACAGATTGCGCACCCAGAATTCGGGCTTCGTATTTGGTTCCTTTGATGCCGGTCTCGATGGCCGCTTGCATGATTTTAGTAATGGACTTCATTTTTTCAAAGACCTCTTCCTTCGAAATACCGCCACGCGCACTTTCATAATGTGTCGCGAGCTCCCACAGTGCAAGATGTTTATCTTGATTGTAAACGATCATCTCATCGCAAGTAATAAAGGGAACCCTCAGGTCTTTTCTGGATAAAACAGGCAATACCGGCTTGAGCTGTTTGACAGAAGCAATGTCTTTCCGAGATTCTAATTCATCGATGAGACTTCGATCGAGCAATTGTTGTGACTTTATTTCGACAAAACAAATTTCGCCACCGTGCATGATCAATTCATCATATGCAATTTGCCGTTCGAGGATCAGGGTCTTAATTTTTTCCAGGTCCGATTTTGATTTGACATAGATCAAGGTTTCGAAAAAATCGCCGGCCATAGATACCGCATTGCCGTCGATTGAAATAACTTCAATCATGCCTC
>JANNSF010000199.1:0-4840 GCA_031402315.1 bacterium
ATCAGAGCTATGGGAATCCCACGGGAAGAGGCCGTTCAAATCGGGATAGACACATTGTAGGAAACGCGGCTTGAAATGATAATAGCCAAGGGCCTGTCCGAAATAGTGATCAAAATAACTCACCGGAATATTCAGCATGGCGCATGTATTTCCGTCCAGAATGGTATCGTAAAGATGTCCGCTTTCAAATCGCAAACCGGATCGAATCAATTGACCGATCCGATTAAGAACCGTTTCACAACGACTCAATTCAACCCCTACAATGAAGACTTCAGGATGTGAGAATTTCTCCGTAAAACCAATAGAGTAGGCAAAGGCAGGCCGGTTCAAGTTATGCCTCATACGTACAATATGCCAGCCGTACTTTTCAATGTCGAATGAAATCTTCGAGGCTATACTACCTTTGTCGGAACCTGCCGAAATCATTTATCGTGCCACCATTAGGACCATTAGCGCAATAGCACTTATAAACATAACCGCCATAAAAAAGTAACATCCTTTACTATAAGCCATTTTTCCCTTCCTTAGAGTTAGTTTCAACTGCCTCAAAGTATTCGAAATGCTCCACGCTGTCTGTGATCTACGTCACATCATGACCCTACATAAGAATGTGGGAGTTTGAGGGCTGATTAATGACTTAGGCCTAATTCCTATGGCTAATTTTTTATTTTACAACGTTTGGAGAAACTTGGATCACAAATTTTGGTGCCTTAAATCCCAATTTCACTTCTTGCCCGCGATAAAATATTTTCTTATGTTTAGGTGCAAAGATCAATGTTATTATTAATTTTTTTATAGGAATCTTAGTCATGGTAAAAAAAGCCACACTCCAATACGACGATAAGTCGATCGATTTTCCTATTGTAACCGGATCCGAAAACGAGCAAGCCATGGATATCGGTAAGCTACGAGGCTCGACCAACCTTATAACAATGGATCACGGCTACGGAAATACCGGCGCATGTTCCAGCCATATCACATTTCTAGATGGCGAAAATGGAATTCTGCGATACCGCGGTTACAACATTCAAGATTTGTGTGAAAACTCGAATTTCTCCGAAGTCAGTTATCTCCTCATCAATGGCGAGCTGCCGTCCGCTAGTCAGATCGAAGCCTGGAATAGGAACATCACGCGTCATACGATGCTTCACGAATCGGTTACTAAACTTTATGACGCCTATCCACGCGACGCTCATCCTATGGCTCTCCTGTCTTCTGTCGTTTGTTCCCTTTCAACCTTTTATCAGGACTCAATTGATCCACTTAACAAAGAGCATGTCAATATTTCTATTTTTCGCTTGCTTGCGAAAATTCCAACAATTGCATCGTACGCGTTTAAGAAATCCATTGGGCAACCTTTTATTTATCCCAAAAATTCGCTTAGCTATTGTGCCAATTTTCTGAATATGATGTTCAGTGTTCCCGCGGAACCCTATGAAGTAGATCCTGAAATAGAAAAAGCTCTTGATCTGCTATTTATCCTTCACGCCGATCACGAGCAAAATTGCTCCACGTCTACCGTACGTATGGTGGGCAGTTCGCAGGCCAATATCTTCGCGGCTATCTCGGCGGGTATCTGTGCACTTTGGGGTCCTCTGCATGGCGGCGCCAATCAAGAGGTGATCGAAATGCTCAAAGCAATCGAGGCGGACGGCGGAGACGTCAAAAAGTATGTCGAAAAAGCAAAAGACAAAAATTCTCACTTCAGACTCATGGGTTTTGGACATCGTGTATACAAAAACTTTGATCCTCGAGCTACCATTATCAAAAGGACCTGCGACAAAGTTCTGTCAAAAATGGGCATCAACGATCCGCTTCTTGACATCGCGCATCAATTGGAGGAGGTCGCGCTTAAAGATCCCTATTTTATCGAGAAAAAACTTTACCCTAACGTTGATTTTTACAGCGGCATCATCTATAAGGCCATGGGAATTCCCATGGACATGTTCACCGTTCTTTTTGCCATTGGTCGCATGCCGGGCTGGATCGCTCAATGGAAAGAAATGATGGAGTCTAAAGACACACGCATCGGACGCCCTCGTCAGATTTACACCGGTTCCCCGGAACGTCCTTTCGTGCCAATTCATAAACGCGGAACTTAACTTCGAACGACGTGCTTTAAACTCTTAGGAAATTACCGCTTTGAAGCCAATATTTTTCTTATTGACGTTTTTATGTATGCTCGTCGCGTGCTCGAAAAAAGCGACAGATGCTTTGGCAGGATTGACTAATGCCGATCCTTTACTCGCCGGTCAGACTGTTACCTACAAGAGCGGCGATGATACCGTTCAGGCGTACTTTTCAAAGCCCATAGGTGATGGACCTTTTCCGGCCGTGATTCTTATTCATGAATGGTGGGGCCTTACGGACTGGGTCAAGGGAAATGCTGACAAATTTGCGCAAAAAGGCTACGTGGCAATAGCGATTGATCTGTATCGCGGAAGCGTTGCCGCAGACGCCGACGCAGCCCACCAACTCATGCGAGGGCTTCCCCAGGACCGCGCTATTAGGGATTTGGGGTCGATTATGACCTATCTGTCGGAGCAAAAATTTGTCAACCCTAAAAAAATCGGATCTATTGGCTGGTGTATGGGCGGAAGCTATTCCCTGCAGGCCGCTATCAATCTTCCTTCGCTGGCTGCGTGTGTGATCAATTACGGCGGTCTGGTCGAATCGGATAGCCTGGTTCGACAGATCCATGCGCCCATATTAATCAATGCCGGCGCGAATGACAAATGGCCAAGTCCGGCGGACGTTGCCAAATTTGAAGAACGGGCAAAAAGACTGAACAAGACCGTCAAAACGGTAATCTACCCCGGTGTCGGTCACGCCTTTATTAATTCCACGAATACCAAGGCTTATAACAAAGAGCAAGCCGAAATCGCATGGTCGGAAACGTGGGCGCTTTTTGAAAATACGCTCAAAAAGTAGTATGAAGAACGAATGCGCCGTGCGCGCGTTCTCTAGTCGAAAAGGACACTGATTGCGCCTCATTCTCCAACGCGTATCTCGCGCGTCTGTCACCGTTGAAGGGAAAATCGTCGGAGAGATTAATCAAGGCCTACTGCTTCTCGTTGGAATCAGCATTCATGATACGGAAGCCGTGATTGGTACCCTGACTGACAAGTGCGTGAATATGCGCCTATTTGAAGACGGTCAGGGAAAAATGAATCTATCTTTGCGCGATATCGGGGGACAGATTTTGGCCATTTCACAGTTTACGCTATACGCCGATACAACTCGTGGACGCAGGCCCAATTTTCTTGGGGCTGCCAAACCAGAACTCGCCAAATATTTGTATGACACATTTACTGCCGCGCTTCGTGAAAAAGACATACTTGTCAAAGAAGGCGTATTCGGGGCCATGATGAATGTAGAACTATGCAATGCCGGTCCGGTAACTATTATTTTGGATTCCGAAAAATAGCGATGAATCAGATCAGCACAGAAATTTGCACAGAAAGTATTCGATGATTCGGCTCACCTTTCTATTTTTTCCACTCGTTGTTTTCTGCCAGGTCCCCAAGGACACGTCGGCGCGTCAAACTGGATTGGATACCATGATCTATTACGGCGCGGACACAACCGATGGTACGATGTCAAATTCTATTGTCATTCTTAAAAATAACGCATGGGTTCGTTACAGAAATCTCACGATCAAAGCGGCGAAAATTACTTTGGACCAGCCGCATCGGAAAATGCTGGCCGAATCAGTCCCTGATTCAATAGACTCGACAGGGCAGATTTTGAGGTGGAAAGGTATTCCCGAATTTAGAGAAAGTGACCAGGTATTCAATGGGCGGTCGATGGAATACAATTTTGATACCAAAAGAGGAAAAGTAATACTGGGCGAGACGAAAATGCAGGACGGCGTCTATTATGGACAGACCATTCGGAAAATAGGTGACAGCACCATGTACATCCGCGGAGGACGTTTTACGACATGCGATGTAAAGGAAACGCCCCATTTTTTCTTTCGAACAAAGGAACTCAAGATTACCGTGCGCGACTTGATCGTCGCCAAACCCATTGTCCTCTACATCCATGAAGTACCTCTCTTCGCGCTTCCGTTCGGAGTCTTTCCAAATCGAAGCGGTCGCTCTTCCGGTATTACGCCGCCGGTGTATGTCGAATTGCCTACCGGCGAAAGACAGGTGCGCAATTTTGGCTATTACTATGCGCCCAATGATTATTGGGATGCCTTGCTTCAGGGGGATTATCTCGACAAGAGTGGTTACGGTATTCATGGCGGCGGCAATTATGCAAAACGGTATTCGTACAACGGCAATTTCAATTTTTCCTATACGAATACGCACGCCTTAAACTACTCTGACATTCACGACACGCGTCAGGAGAGCGGCGCCTTCCAGATGAATCATAATCAAACGCTGACCGAGCGATCCAACCTCAACGCCAGCATTAATTATTCGAGCAGCAAAAGTTTCTATCAAAGGACGAGTCTCAATCCGCAACAGGTATTGAATCGCCAACAGAATTCGAATATTAACTATACAAGCTCCTACGATTGGGGAGGTGTATCGGCGAGTGCATCTCAATCCAAAAATTTCGACAATGGAGCGAGCAGCCTGACTTTTCCTAATGTCACTTTTTCGAAAAATACAACGCCGCTGTTTACCAAACCTGAGCGCGACAGAGATAAACCGGATACATGGTATCAGGGAATTCGATACAGTTATAACTCCACACTACTTGGTCAACAAGACCGACCTAATGATACGACAAGGACAGAGGCCGGCTACGGAATGCAACACGCTGTCGGGGTCTCCACGTCGTTCAAAGTTTTGAAATACCTAAACGTGAGCCCCGGTGTTAGTTTACA